>CAZBOQ010000086.1:0-11432 GCA_964493555.1 uncultured Gammaproteobacteria bacterium
ACTCAGAAACGAGGGGACTACGTATATTTTGGGTTAAAAATATCCATCATTTTATCTACCGCCTTCGAAAATTTTCTGCACAACCCTAATAAAATCAAAAGCTCAGAGAATTTCTGAGTAGATTAATGGTGCCGATGGCCGGACTCGAACCGGCACGGCTCTCGCCACCGCCCCCTCAAGACGGCGTGTCTACCAATTCCACCACATCGGCAAGTGGTTGTTCAGGCGCTACTCCGGCGGAAGCCCTGGCAACTCCGTTTTAAACGCCGACGCCCCTCTCTCCTCCGGCACTGCGGGTGGAGGCAGATCCTCAGCTTGCCGGGCGACATCAGTATCGCCCAAACCCTGATCAACCCTCCGTTCAGCTTGCACGCGTTGCATTAAGGACTCGACCGGTTTCTGATTCGCGGCAAGGTAAGCCAACAGCAAACTGTTGGAAAAAAACAATACCGCTAACCCGGCGGTTAATCTGCTGAGAAATGAAGCTGACCCGCGCGCTCCAAAAACTGTACCAGAGGCGCCTCCCCCAAATGCCGCACCCGTATCCGCGCCCTTACCATGTTGCAACAGAATGAGGGCGATCACGCCGAATGCCATCATAATATGCGCTATGAGCAAAAATTCTCGCATGTACCTGTTTCCTCGCTAACCACCAACGCTACCATCGGCCACCTGACAAATCTCCACGAAGGCATCGGCCATGAGCGACGCTCCTCCGACTAGGCCCCCGTCGATATCTTCCATCTCAAACAGCTCGCTCGCGTTGTCGGCGTTCACGCTTCCACCATATAGAATTCGAATTCCCACCCCGATTTCAGTGTTACGCGCCGATATCGCAGCTCGGATCAAAGCGTGTACTTCCTGCGCCTGCTCGGGCGTTGCCGTACGACCCGTGCCTATCGCCCATACCGGCTCGTAAGCGATCACTGCATTGGCAAACTCAGCAATCTGATTCAAATTTAATACCGTTTCTAACTGACTACCGACCACCTTATTAGTCTCACCAGCCTCGCGCTGTTTCAGGTGCTCTCCCACGCACACGATCGGGATGAGTCCGTGCTGACGTGCGACAGCAAATTTCGCAGCAACCAAGGCGTCGGTTTCACCGTAGATCTGCCGACGTTCAGAATGCCCAATAATCGCATAACTGCAACCGTAGTCCTTGAGCATAGGGCCCGATACCTCCCCGGTAAAAGCCCCTTCGGTTTGATCGGACAAATTCTGCGCCCCCAACATTATCGATGTACCTTGTAGAATTTCGCTGACAGCTTGTAAGTAAATATAAGGTGGGCAGATCAGTACTTCCGAACGCGTTCTGCCCGCCCTTGCAGCTACCGCCTCGCTGAGCGGTACAACACTACTCAAAGTGCCGTTCATCTTCCAATTAGCGGCAACCAGAGGAGCACGCATCCGATGTTTCCGACCAAAAAAGGGGCGCACAGCGTACCGGCCACGCACGTATGCGTCAAATTGCACAACGCATGGAACTTGTTGTAAACCTGAACGTCACTTGGCGATGTGTCGAGCAACACTAACTGCAGTTCAGCATAACTTTCACTGCCACCAATTTTGCCAAGCCGAGAGTACAGTCGTCATGTATAAGCGTCGATTCCGGGGTTCCCCATCGGTGCCATTTAGAGCCTGAGATCAGCACACGATGTCTTGGTGACGTGCTAGGCGCATTATCCTTTGACACGTTTCGCTTTGATACCGTGACTATCAACTTTATGGACTACCCAAGCGTGCTTATCTCTACGGCTACAATTGCCGGTGCGCTTAGCAGCCCAACAGCACGCATATCCGCGATCGCGCGTTCGCCGTTAACTCAGCAAATGCTTTGGATAAAGATCGCTTCGAACATCAGTTTGAAGCGGGAGTCGGACAGCCACCACGCTTAAAATTCATAGACAACAAACAAGTGGTCGTAAAAATCAGTCCAGTTCATTCGAGCGAACGGCGTTTAGCTCTTTTTTTTGCTATTCTAGCTGGCCGTCGAACGTAGGTTCTTAGCTGGGTCTTTGCTTTACTTTTTACCTTTTTCTTTTTCTGAGGCCCATCACGTAATGCGCTATTAGACAGTCCCGCCACTTGCATCAAATGCTCGACTTCACCCGCGTCCAGACCGCGCCATTGGCCCGGTAGCAACCCGCGTAGCAAAGAGATCGGGCCGTACCGAACCCGCAGTAAACGGTTCACTTTTAACCCTTGCGATTCAAACAAACGGCGAACTTCCCGCTTGCGGCCCTCCTTTAGCGTAACGCGGCACCATTGATTGATGCCCTCACCACCACGGGTTTCGATTGCGGCAAAAGCGGCGACCCCATCATCAAGCTGTACGCCCTCTTTGAGCGCAACCAACGCTTTTTCCGTCACCTTACCCATGACCCGGACTTCGTATTCTCGCTCGACGGCACGCGAAGGATGCATCAAACTGTGTGCAAGATCGCCGTTGTTGGTAAAAAGGAGTAACCCCCCGGAATTGATATCAAGACGACCTACGGAAATCCACACCCCCTTGGGTAAAACCGAAAACACCGAGGGGCGCCCCCTAGAATCGCTCCTGGCACAAATCAGCCCAACGGGCTTGTTCAGCACAATAACGCGAGTGGTCGTGGGGTAGAGCTGATTTTTACGCATCAGCTGTCCGTCCACTCGAATACGATCGCGCGGCTCCACCGTCACCCCTAACTCTGCAATCTTTCCGTTCACAGACACGCGCCTGGCGGCGATCCACCGTTCCATCGTGCGCCGCGACCCAAGCCCAGATCTAGCCAGTACCTTGTGCAGTCTTTCAGACATAACCGATTTTTCGTTTTGAAGGGGAAACTCAGCTAAAATTTGTTAGGCTTCGCCCGCTACCCATCCCAACCGTAGGTATTACGAGCGCCTCGCGCTGCCTGACCTATCTCTAAACAGCCTCCACCGGAGGCTCAGTGCCTGGGAGCTGGGTCACATTGTCGGCCAGTTCCGCCTCTCTCGTCTCACCATCATCACCCAGCACACCATCACTCGATACGGCCACGGATATCGGTAACACGGCACGAATCTCGGCGTCGCTGGCGCCTTCCACGCTTTCATCGTTAGCCGGCACTTGTAGCTCGGTGGGGTCCTGCATCGAATCGACCGAGCGTTCCGGAGCAGTGTCGGCGAAAAGGTCGTTGGTAACTTCATCGATGTCACGGATCTCGGCAAGACTTGGAAGCTCCGCCAGGTTTTTAAGATTGAAATAATCAAGAAAAAGGGGCGTGGTCGTGAACACTGCCGGTCTGCCAGGCACATCTCGGTAACCTGCCACCCGTATCCATTCACGATCCAGCAGATTCCTCACGATACCTGGACTGACTGAAACGCCACGGATGCCCTCTATGTCGCCGCGCGTCACTGGTTGGCGGTAAGCGATGATAGCCAGCGTCTCCAAAAGGGCGCGTGAGTACCGTGGAGAGCGTTCCTCCCACAAGCGGTTTACCCATTGCGAGTAATCGGTTTGGATCTGAAACCGGTAGCCGCTGGCGACTTCCTTCAACTCTACCCCACGACCTTCATAGTCGTGCTGCAACGCTTTCACGCTCGTGCGGATAGCGTCCCTATCCGGCAGCTCGAACCCATCCTTGCGCGAGAACAGCCGCATTAACGCATTCACATTTAACGGTTCCTCACAAGCTAACAGAGCCGCTTCGATTATGTTTTTCAATTGTTCTTCATTCACGCCGCCGCCCTCACATAGATCGGGCCTGAAAATTCATTTTGCACGAGTTCAATGAGCGATGATTTGAGTAGTTCAAGGATCGCAAGCAACGTTACGACAACACCGGCCTTACCCTCCTCTACTGTGAACATGGAAGAAAAAGACACAAAGCCGCCACTACCCACCTGATTCAACACCAACCCCATGCGTTCTCGCATCGACAGCGCTTCACGCTGAATGCGGTGTTCAGCATACATTTCGGCGCGCTCCAGCACATCATGAAATGCGTTGAGGAGATCATCGAGACTAACTTGTGGTGGTAAACGCGTGTCCTTCCGGACAGTGAACTCAGCGTCTACGCCATAGATGTCTCTCTCCATCCGGGGTAACGCATTCAGTTCTTCCGCAGCCTGCTTGTAGCGTTCGTATTCCTGCAGACGGCGAATGAGTTCGGCTCGCGGATCGTCCTCTACATCTTCCTCGACGGGGCGCGGTAACAACATTCGTGATTTTATCTCTGCAAGCATCGCAGCCATGACCAGATATTCAGCGACGAGTTCGAGTTTCATCTCTTGCATGAGTTCGATGTAGGCCATGTATTGGTGCGTTATTTTGGCGATGGGTATATCGAGGATGTTCAGATTCTGGCGCTTGATAAGATAGAGCAGCAGATCCAGTGGACCAGCAAACGCCTCCAGAAATATCTCCAACGCATCCGGTGGTATGTAGAGATCGCGGGGTAACTCGGAGATCGGATTACCCTGTACTACCGCAAACGGCATCTCTACCTGTGCGGGCTGTTCTTCAGCCTTATCTTCCTCGGTGTTACTAACGGTCATCGCGCACCCCTGATGTTTTGTCCAGCAATAACGACTAGTTTCGATAAATCAATCCCATCGCTTCACGCACATCTTCGAGCGTCATACACGCGACCTCGGGGGCCGCCTCACAGCCTTCGTTAATGATACCCCGTACGGTGTCCGGATTGGCTATGTTGTCTCGACTCTGCTCATGAATTGGTCGCTGCTCGCAGTCTAGACTGCCCGTTTTCCGCAGTTTTAGGGCCTGTGCGAACCCAACTGTACGCTTCAGTACTGCGATACACCTTATGTCGCAGCCAGACTGGACATTTTTCCGGTTTTCCGGGCTCATCGCGCCTGACGCGAGCCAAGTTAGCGGGCATGATACGTAACTTCCGTTCGAGGGATTCAGACTCTCTCTCAAACCGATTTGGTTGCGTTCAGAATTCGACGTAGTCCCACCATCTATGCGTATATTGGCTGCCCGTAACTAGAGATGGCCCAAAGCACCATAGGTGGCGATATCTGCTTTAGCACCGCTCCGCATCAAGTCGACCGTCAAGTGGAGAGGGCACCCTTGAGGATTTTCCGGATATATCTTGAAGAACTGGCTCATTGCTCTTTAGCCGTCTACCAAGGACCACAGCGCACCGCGCGACAAGACCGATCGCTTTTGGGACAATTGTCCAAGACTAACAGAAATCGGATACCGAGCTCACCAATGACGGATAACGATAGAGTGGAAATGATCAGAGCACGCCTGAACGACATACTGGCTCCACAGACGCTCGAAATCGAAGACGAGAGCGCGCTACACGCAGAGCACCCCGGCGCGCGTAGTGGTAAAGGCCATTTTCGAGTGCACATAATCACCAAGGAGTTCATCGGGCAAAACCTGCTAGCTCGGCATCGTCGCATTTATGAAGCCTTGGGTGACCTGATGCAGACAGATATTCACGCGCTAAGCATCAGCGCTCATGCACCCGGTGATAAAAACGCTAGAACCTCAGACTAAATGGCTGCCAGACGGAAAAAGGCACCTGTCCAGGCTTGGCGCTCCGCCGACGAGGACTCGGTGTTGTATCACGGCGACTGGGTCGATTTGATGCAATCCCTGCCAGAGAAGTCGTTCGACTGCATCTGGACCGATCCGCCCTACTTTCTTTCCAATAATGGGACAACCTGTATCGCGGGTAAGCGTACGAGTGTAAACAAAGGTGACTGGGACCACAGCCGGGGTTTAATGGCGGACCACCAATTTAACCTTGAATGGTTAAACGCCTGTGCGCGACTGTTGAAACCAGCCGGCACGATATGGGTCACCGGAACCCTGCATGTCTACTTGAGCGTCGGCATGGCCATGCAAGAAGCGGGGCTGCGTATCCTGAACGACATCATTTGGGAAAAACCAAATCCACCGCCCAATCTCGGTTGTCGCTGTTTTACCCATTCGACCGAACTTTTGTTGTGGGCAACCAAGGCGGGTAAAGGCGACAAAGAAAAATACACCTTCAACTATAAAGATATGCGCAAGGAAAACGGGGACAAACAAATGAAGAACGTGTGGCGGATAAAAACGCCGACCCTAGCCGAGAAAAATTTCGGCAAACATCCGACGCAAAAACCGTTGGCATTGATCGAACGTTGTCTCAGAGCGAGCACAAAACCTGGAGATCGTGTCTTTGATCCTTTTAGCGGCTCGGGATCGACCGGTGTAGCGGCATTGAAATTGGGCCGAAGTTTTACTGGCTGCGAGTTACAGCGGAAATACGTAACACTCGCAAAGAAACGGTTAGCAGAAGCAGAGAAAACAACGTGATGCCCCCAAGAAAGCTGGCCCGCTTCCACCGGGTATTCTTATGAGCGATGACACGCTAGCGCTGACCAAAGCGCTAATCGCTAACGCCTCGGTTACACCCTATGACGCCGGTTGTCAAAAATTGATCGCCGCAAGGCTTCGGCCTCTTGGCTTCGAAATCGAGAGCCTCCGTTTTGGCGAAGTAGACAACCTCTGGGCAACGCACGGTGACAGCGGTCCATTGTTCGTCTTCGCCGGACATACCGATGTCGTTCCAACTGGACCGTTGGAGGACTGGCATTCCGCTCCGTTCCGCCCGGAAGAACGTGACGGATTACTGTATGGGCGCGGTGCGGCGGACATGAAAAGCAGTCTCGCAGCGATGTTGGTGGCAACTGAAAATTTTTGCCGCACCAATCCCCAACATAAGGGAAGGCTCGCGTTTCTATTAACCAGCGACGAAGAGGGGCCAGCACGTGACGGCACCAAAAAGGTAGTGGAAGAACTCTCCAAGCGCGGGGAAGCAATAAAATGGTGTTTAATCGGTGAGCCCTCGTGTGCCAGCCGGCTCGGCGACACAGTTCGTATCGGGCGGCGTGGCTCTTTAAACGGCACGTTAACGGTAAACGGCACTCAAGGCCATGTCGCCTATCCAGAACTTGCGAGCAATCCTGTGCACACTTTGGCACCGGCGTTGGCTACGCTCTGCGCCACGCGTTTGGATGACTGCATCGATTTCTATCCGGCAACGACTTTTCAAGTGTCCAACATCCACGCCGGCACGGGCGCGGAAAACATTATCCCCGGAACACTTACACTGGGGTTCAACTTTCGCTTCTCTACAGAGCAGACTGTTGAGACGCTCAAACGACAATTCGTGCAAGCGCTAGACGTTTATTCACTGGACTACACGATTGACTGGCGCGTATCTGGCTTGCCTTTTCTAACCGAAGGCGGCGAATTGATCGCAGCGGTTCAGATGGCCGTAAATACAGCAACCGGCACCGATCCCATGCTGTCGACCGGCGGCGGCACCTCCGATGGCCGGTTTATCTCCCCAACCGGAGCCGAAGTCGTGGAACTCGGCCCAGTCAATACCACGATACATAAGACGAACGAATGTGTTGCCGTTGCCGATCTGCCAGTATTGGCGCGCATTTATCAACATACGGTCGAGCTTCTTCTCGGCGACCACTAACTAACATTTATCTCCGACAGGTTTCACCTCCGCGGCGACCGAACATCACATTTTCACCCGTAAAACGACCGCTTTTAGTTTCTGAAAAATGCGTCCAAGAGAATTATTTTTCATTTAATCAATTAATTATCACAGCCCAGCTTGATTATTGGCTTCAAGACCCTGTAGAACATTTAGTGTTTAATAATTCAAGAAACTGTTACTAAATTTTCGCCTAAACCCTTGAACACGTTTATTATTGAAACGCTAAACGCTGACCCAGAAGCTATCTAAATGGCCGTCAATAACCCAATAGGGGCGCCATCATCTCCGCCGCCGCCCGATGAGCTTCAACCTCCGGTTACTCACTCCGTGGGGAAACGGTTGGTGGCCGAAGGTCTGCTCGACGGCCATGAGCTAAGACGCGTCGAGGATTTAAGCGACGAGAATGGCGCCAGCGTCATAAATCTCGTCGCAAAACTCGGCCTCGTGGCGGAACGAGAGCTAGCCGACATGGTTGCGCGCGTTTCGGGTCTGGAACGCGCTACCGACGAAGATTTCCCCGAAGCTCCTCTCGCTGAGGCTCAAATCTCATTAAGATTCTTAAAAGCGATCCCCGCCTGTCCTTTGACGGAAGATGGGACCACACTGACCGTTGCACTACTCGATCCGGAAGACGAATACACCCTGCAGGCACTCCAGCTCGCGACGACAAAACAGATTGCAATAAAGGTAGCCACACCGTCACAGATAGAGCGTGCCATCGAGCGCATATATGAAACGCAATCGTCGCTCGCCGATATCGTTGAAGCGATCGACGAAGGTAACATCGATGACACTTATCAAAATGTAGATCGTTTAATCGATCTTGCCAGCGAAACGCCAGTTGTTCGCCTAGTCAATCTTATCGTCAACCGCGCGATCGAATTGGGCGCTTCCGATATCCACATCGAGCCATTCGACAACACGCTCAAAGTACGCTATCGCATCGATGGCGTGTTACAGGAGTCAGATTCGCCGCCGGCACGATCGACGGCAGCGGTGATCTCGCGCATCAAGATCATGGCAAAACTCAACATCGCCGAACGAAGACTGCCACAAGATGGTCGCATCCAACTACGCACCCAAGGCAAGCAAATTGACTTGCGCGTTTCCACAGTGCCTGTCCTGCACGGGGAGAGCGTCGTGTTGCGAGTACTGGACAAGGAATATCTGCCACTTGATTTCGCGAGTCTCGGTTTTACCTCGGCGGGCGCAAAGCAGTTTCTCGAAATCCTCACCCTGCCGCACGGGGTCATACTGGTCACCGGTCCCACCGGCAGCGGTAAGACGACCACGTTGTACACGGCACTGCAGAAACTCAACACGGCGGACCGAAAAATCCTTACAGTTGAGGATCCGGTCGAATACCAACTTAACGGTATTAACCAGATTCAGGTCAAACCACAGATCGGTCTGAGTTTTGCGAACGCGCTGCGCTCTATCGTCCGTCAGGATCCTGACGTCATCATGATCGGCGAGATGCGCGATTTGGAGACTGCTGGGATCGCTGTGCAATCAGCACTGACGGGGCATCTGGTACTCTCCACACTGCACACCAACGATGCTGGCACCAGCATCACACGCCTGCTTGATATGGGTATAGAGGATTACCTCGTCACCTCAACAGTGAACGGTATCCTCGCACAGCGTCTCGTGCGCCGGCTGTGCGAGAGTTGCCGGAAGCCATATTCACCATTGCCTGAATTCATCGACGAATGGCAGCTACAAAACTTTGTAGCTAACGACGATTTGAGCTTGTATCAGGCTCAAGGCTGTGGCGAATGCGCCCAAACTGGCTACAGAGGCCGAATAGTGATCATGGAATTCATGCCAATAACCGATTCCATACGCCGCCTGATATTGGCGCACGAAGACGGGACAACCATAGAACAAACTGCCATTCGAAGTGGAATGCAGACCATGAAACAAGATGGCATCATCAAAGCGTTGAACGGTATCACCACCTTTGAAGAGGTCGCGCGAGTCACTCAGGACGGCTGACATTCAATATGCCCCGCTACCTATATAAAGCGTTGTCCTCGGCTGGCGAAACGATGGAAGGCGAGATGGAGGCTCCGGCGAAGCACATCGTCATCGAACGGCTGCAAGAATCTGGACATCTTCCAATCCGTGCGACCGAGCTCAACGGGAGGCGAGCGGGCCGAATCCGCGGAGGCGGTAGAAAACGGATCTCGAATCGAGACGTAACTAATTTTACCCGAGAGCTGGCGACCATGCTGAACGCGGGGCTTACGCTCGATCACGCGTTGGAAACCTTGATCAATTTATCCGCCACCCGCCCGTTGCGACAGATGTTGGAACGCGTCCGCACGAGTGTACAAGCAGGCGGCACTCTATCCATGGCGCTGCAGCAAGAAGGCAATACGTTCAACCTTTTCTACTTAAACATGGTCCGCGCCGGCGAAGCGGCCGGTGCCTTGGAATTGATACTGACACGCTTAACCGACTATAAGAAACGCAGTGCAGAACTTCGCGAGTCGGTCATTGGGGCCCTGATCTATCCAGTCATCCTAGTGTGCGCCGCCGCAGCGGCGATGGTAATTTTACTCATTTTCGTCGTCCCGCAGTTTACCCCGCTATTCGAGGATATGGGCGCAGCATTGCCGTTGTCTACACAAATTGTGGTTGGCCTTGCGCACCTGCTAGTGGACTATTGGTGGTTGTTGTTGTTCGCGTTGGGGGCAACGGTCTGGTTCGTACACACTCAATACGCCGAGCCAGCCAGCCGTCGACGCTGGGACGCAATGTTTCTACGCACACCGTTGCTCGCCGACTTGATTAGCAAGGTGGAGGTCGCGCGTTTTTCACGAACCCTAGGAACCTTGATCGGTAACGGCGTACCATTGCTGACTGGTGTCGGTATTGTCCGCGAAACACTGTCCAATCAGGTGCTAGCTGAGGCGATGGAAGGCGTTAGCGTTAGTCTCGAGCAGGGCCGCGGACTGGCCAAGCCGTTAGCAGACGCCGGCTGTTTCCCCGAACTTGCTGTGCAGTTGGTCCAGGTCGGCGAAGATACTGGACAGTTAGGTACCATGTTGGACAAACTCGCTGATGTTTACGACGCGGAGGTTCGCTTCGCCGTGAAACGCACCATTGCGATCCTGGAACCCGCGCTGATACTCGGCATGGGCCTAGTAATTGCCGGAATTATTATCTCGATACTGCTGGCTATACTGGCCCTCAACGATTTCGTTGTCTGATTTATCGGAGACCCTATGCAGATACCGTTTTTATCCCGAGCCTACCATGGCTTCACGCTGATAGAACTGCTAGTGGTGATGATCATACTGGCGCTTCTCGGTACCGTGGTTGGGCCACAGGTCATGAAATATGTCAAACGTGCCGAATCGAATACCGCCAAACTGCAAATCGCAGATTTTGGGGTCGCACTTGACATCTACGCGCTTGACGTCGGCGACTATCCGAGCACCGAACAGGGCTTGCAGGCGCTAGTGGAGGCGCCGGTTGGTACGGACCGTTGGGCAGGCCCGTATATGAGGAAGAAAGCCGTTCCATTGGACCCTTGGGACACCCCGTACAACTATCGCGCGCCAGGAGAAAACGGTGACTACGATCTGTATTCGCTAGGCAAGGACAATACTCCCGGGGGCGAGAGAGAGAACCAAGACATCGTCAGCTGGGAATAACCCATGAGGCTGGACAATCCTCTTAGGCCCGGGCCGCATCGATATGACGCGCGTGCATTCACGTTGATCGAAATCCTGGTGACAATGGCGCTGCTCGCGGTGGCGCTAACGGTCGTCACACCGCAACTGTCAGGCACTATTGCCGCCACACAAGTGAAATCTTCCGCTCGGGATCTGGTGAGCGCACTACGCCATGCGCGCCAACGCGCGGTGTCATCAGGTCGCCAAACGATAGTTGACTTCAATCTTGCAAGCATGCGTT
>CAZBOQ010000087.1:0-15933 GCA_964493555.1 uncultured Gammaproteobacteria bacterium
TCCCAGCGCCTCCGTTAATGCCCGAAACGCTAGCGGTTGAGATCGGTAGGGAGGTCGACATCATCGATAGAGCGCCGCACCCGGGCATTCTTTACGGTTTTCACCCCGACAGTGCCCGACGACCAGAAATGACCAAAGATCGAATGAAGGGGATACATGATCGGAAGATCACGATCCTCGAGAACAACCTAGTAACTAACGCCGACGATGACGGACTGGTACGCGCCTACCGAGCAAAGATATCCAAGGAAAAGGCGGGGAAAATGTTAGCCTTGAACCCAGAATGCCAACGCGCGGTACACAAAGAATTTGAGCACATCGTTGCGAAATTGGAGATCAAGCTCAACCGAACAGGTGGGACGTGGTTCTTCGGGGAAACCTATACCTTCGCCGACGTGGTATGGGGTATTACGCTGTATCGAATGCAGTGGCTCGGATTAGCCGATTTCTGGGCGACGCTACCCAGGGTAGGCGAATATGCTATGCGCGCTTACAGCCGTCCATCGATGTGGCATAGCGTAATTCAGTGGCCTCACCAACCGCCCTCACCTCACGTCGAGACCGTCCAACAGTCAGAGCTCGCGTAGCGCGCGACCCAAATCCAGAGTGAAACTATATGAAATGGTTCATCGGTAATACACCGCAAAACGTCCAGTTAAACTCCCGTCTGTCCATCGGCGCGATCATTTACGTTGCGGTAATCGCGCCGTGCGTGTTTATTCTTCAGCCGGGTTATGTTCAGGGGCTGGTTGATTACCTAAACCTGACGGACGTGCAGGCAGGCTATATCGCCTCACGGGAAATGCTCGGGCGCGCGATAACCACAATTGCACTAAACTTTACTGCCCACCGGTTCGATTGGCGCAAACTCACAGCTTTGTTCCTGATTATTTGCGCAACCGGAAACTTTCTGTCGATGTCGACTTCAGATTACAACACGCTGCTACAGCTTCGATTATTTACCGGCCTCGGCTCCGGCGGATTGATGTCGCTAACGTTTACAATGATGGGACTGACCCGACACCCGGATCGAAATTTCGGCTTCATTATCGCCTTCGTACTGACTTACGGCGCTCTCGGTCTGTGGATCATGCCAACAGCGTTTCAGACCGTCGGCATGGCCGGCGTTATGATGTTTTTCGGTGTTTTCTGCGTTTCCGGTTTGCTATTCGTGCGTTTACTACCTGCATCGGGCCAACAATATGCAGCGGCGGACCGCACGGCAACCCCAGCTTATGCATTACCTATCATCGTCCTAACATTGCTCGCGATCCTCGGGTACAACACCGCGATCGGAATCGTCTGGACCTACCTGTTTCTGATTGGGATGGAAGCTCAAATCGCGGAACAGACGGTTGCGAATGTGCTGTTTATCTCCCAGATAATCGGGATCGTGGGAGCCTTGGGGGCCTCCGTACTGCAACTGCAATTTGGGCGCACGTGGCCATTATTTCTGGGTATTCTCGGAATCGCCATGGGCATCTATTGCTTGCTTGGCGAGATCGCGCTATTTCATTACGCGCTCGGCGTGTTTCTTTTTAACCTGCTGTGGAACTACACCATGCCTTACTACCTCGGCGCGCTCGCGGATTTCGAACCAACGGGAAAAGTCGTGGTCATGGGAATATCAATGCAAGCCAGTGGTGTGGCCTTGGGGCCATACCTTGCCGCGACGATCCTAGCCAGAAGCGATTACGACACCGTATATATGGTTGCTATCGTACTATTCACCGCCAGCGCTTTCCTACTACTGCCGGGGTTGCAAGTGTTGAGCTCGGGGTCTGATACTAGCATCAAAGGCACGGGCTGAGTAACTTGTTATCTCCGCGAAAGCGCGAACCCAATTCATGATATGCGCAGCGGTAAGCAGCGCTCCTCGCACAGGTTTGCGTCGCTAATGCGACGTGTTTTCACTGGGTCCACGCTTTTGCGGGGACGACAGCGGGGGTCCTATTTATCCACCTCACTAAACGCCACGTGCAACGCCGCAACAAGCTCATCGACATGCTCACGGCTAAATACTAGCGGCGGCGAAATAATTATTTTCGGTCCGACAGCGCGGACAATGACGCCTTCGCGCTCAGCCACGTCGGCAAGGCGCTTGGAAAAGCCGCTTGCCGGATCGATCGACTGCCGCGTCTTCTTGTCGGTAACCAGATCGATTGCCATCATCAAACCTTTACCGCGCACCTCACCTACCGACCGGTAGCGCTCTGCGAAAGGCTGCAGCTGCTCAAGGCAATAGGCGCCGACTGCCTTGGCGTTAGCAGGCAGATCTTCCTTCTCGACAATATTGAGATTAGCGAGCGCAGCCGCGCAAGCAACCGGGTGCCCCGAATAGGTGTAACCGTGCATTATCATGCCTTCTGGTCCGTCGGTATCCCACGCATCGGCTACACGTTCGTTGACCACCGTGGCGCCCAGCGGCACGTAGCCGGAGCTTATCCCCTTGGCGAGACTCATGATATCTGGTTTCACACCCCAACCTCGAGCGCCGAACATGCTGCCACTCCGACCGAAACCCGTAACGACTTCGTCCGAGATCAACAACACATCGTGTTTGTCACAAACCTCGCGCACCAGCGGCCAGAAGTTTGCCGGCGGTACAATCACGCCGCCCGCGCCCTGAACCGGCTCGGCAATGAATGCCGCGACCGTATCCGCGCCCTGGTGTTGTATCTCCCGATCCAGCTGCCCCGCCACGATCTCACCAAGTTCTTCCGGATCTTCGGTCCAGGGATTACGGTACAGCCAAGGCGAATCGATGTGAAAAACCCCTGGCAACAGCGGCTCATAGGGTCGACGGTTAGCGTCGATACCAGTCAGCGACACCGCACCCATATGTACCCCATGATAGGCATGCCGCAGAGCAATGAACTTAGTACGCTCGGGCTGCCCTGAAAGTTTCCAATACTGACGTGATAGTTTTATCGCAGTTTCGTTCGCATCGGATCCTCCGGAGGAGAAAAAGACGTTTCGCATATTTTCTGGCGCTAGGAATTCCATTAAACGATGCGACAACTCGATCGCCCTTTCGTTCGTCGAATCGGCGAATCCTGAGTAATATGCGATCTTTTCAAGCTGCTCAGAAATCGCTCTGTTAACTTCGGGTCGACCGTGGCCAACGTTGACGCACCAAAGCCCACCCTGTGAATCTAAATATTTCTTACCAGCAACATCGTAAACGTAGACACCTTCCCCGCGGGCGACAACCAGCGGCGGATTTGCTCGGGTCATGCTCGGCGCTGTCATCGGGTGAAAGATTGTGGTTGCAGGGTTAGAAAAGATCTCGGTCTTCTTAACGGCCATGGTCTGCTCCTGATCGATAGCGGCTGGGCGAATAGCGGTGATAATACGACAAAATGTGGACTGGGGTGAGGGTGCTCAAGGCGTCCCCGCTTCATGAACGGGTGCCGAAGACGAATAAGCCACGATCACTTCCGCATCGACTATGCCGACATTCGTCGTCATGTGGGCTACACCCCTTGGTACAACGACAGTGGAGCCTGGTTCCTGCGGGTTAATCCGGTCACGAATCCGATGCTCGAGCTGACCTCGGATCAGATAAATGACCTCTTCACAGTTCGGGTGGTAGTGTGTGGGGCTCGATCTCCCAGGCTTTACCACCATGTTGGAGACCGCAAGCTCACCACTGTGACCCAGTTTGGCGTTGACCAGTTTAGTCATCTCGCCCCAATCGAACTGCAATTTTTCCCCAGTCATTACAAATCTCCAGAGTTAGTCACGCAGATACAGGTATCGCTTACCCCAGGGCAAGCGGCGCAACTTCCTGATCAATGCAACCGAACACAGAATTACCAGCGTAGTCGAGATGATCGATTTTCACTTGATCGCCATACTTAAGTAACGGCGTTTTAGCCTGGCCATCATTGATAGTCTCCACTGCACGACGTTCTCCGATGCAGCCGAACCCAACGCTTTCGTCTTCGTTCGAAACCGTACCTAATCCAATCAGTGTGCCGGGTTCAAATGTGCGGGTTAGTGCTGCGTGCGCTATCAAGTGCCCATAGTGAAACGGCGTATCAATTCCCGATTCGATTTCGCCGAATTTCTCTCCGCATACCCAGCAATTGGTCTTACCAGAAACCAGTTTGCCATTCCACAGAGCACCCAATTCATCCGGCGTCACGGCAATCGGACCCAGTGCCGAAGATGGCTTACCGGTGAGAAAACCAAACGTGCGTTTTAATTCTGCGGGAATGAGACCACGTAAGGAGATGTCGTTCAAAAGCACGAAGAGACGAATGTATCCACCGGCTTCGTCAGCGCTGACACCGACCGGGACATCTCCAGTCACCGCCGCAATTTCAGCCTCGAAATCGATACCGAGCTCTTCGCTGGGTAGTCGGATAGCATCGTTCCAACCCATAAAACCGTGCGATATGCCCTGATAAACCAGCGGCTTGTCGAGCAGGTCCGCCGGCAGTGGGTCGCCCCGGGCTGCACGATTGCGTCTGATATGGCTCACATAAGAAGCACCATCGAGATACTGATAGCTGCGTGGCAGTGGAGCACACAGCGTCGCCATTTCAAGCGAACTCGCTCCGGAGGGAGGAGCCTCATTGAGAGCGTCGTAACGGGATTGCAGTCTCGGCGCAACAGACTCCCAATTGTCCAGCGCTGATTGCATAGTTGGTGCGATGTCGACACCGCTAACGGCAGTTTTGTGATCGCGACTGACAACCAGCAAAGATCCATCCCGACCGTCGCGCTTGGAAGCTAGTTTCATAGAAGCCCTCTTAGAAGTTGAAGCAGCACCCGTGCAGTGGCACGCTTTGCTGTACAAACAATCGAAACTGCCATTTTCGCAGGATAGAGCTGTAACTGCCAGAGTTGGGTTGGAGAGGAAAAAGGTCAGCTGGACCTTTCTTCCAGCGAACATTAGACCAAAGAAGAACGGTCCGGAGTACGAGCTGAGCACCGAAGGCGAAAAGCCACAGGCGAGAGCACGAATAATGCGGAAGCATATCTACTTCCTTACGAGACTCGTTTATCGCTGAAAAAATCTTTTGCCGAAAAAACCAGCACTAATAGAGCACAAACCGTATTTCCTACATGGTTCTGCATTGCTTTGGCACTGGGCAATGTATCCGCACCGGTAGTAAGCCCTGCAATCCAATGCCCACCAGTGGCCGCCACCAATAAAACCAACATCAGAAACCAGGTGTGCGGGGTACGATTTAAGGCCGATGAAAACAAAATGCTGGTAACACCTAAAATCGCGCCGCACAGCAGGATCGCCTCGCGGCCAAAATGAAGTCGCGCATGCATGATTGCCCAGCCAAAGCTTGGCTCAGCACCGGCACCGGCATGCAACATAGACAGAAAACGATCCTCACCACCCGAATGCGCCCAGATGTTCAAACCGGAACGCAGACACAGAAAGATAACGATCGTCAGCGAGATCCGAGCAAGCACTAATAGTATTTCAGCTCTCATATCATTTTAATTCATCTATGAAACACCGAATGTAGTCGTTTATCATAATAGGTTATCCACTTCTTCCGACGGTTTAGACTACACTGATAAGTAATCCAAATTCTCCGTTGTTAGCTTAATCAATAAAGCACAGGACAGCACTATGCGAAAAATAACGGTGGTTGGCGCAGGACAATCCGGACTGATGGTGGCGTTAGGGCTCTTAAAAAAAGGGTATGAGGTCACACTGTTATCGGACCACACGCCCGAAGAGATCCGCACCGGACGCGTATTATCGAGCCAAGGTATGTTCTGGCAGGCGATCCAGAACGAACGGGACCTGGGACTGCGCTTCTGGGAGGATAAGTGCCCGAAGTGGCAAAAAATAGAATTTAACACGCTTACCCCAGACGGCCAGATTGAGGTCTCTTTGTGCCGGGTGCCGGAGGGCGACGTTGAATCCGTGGATCAGCGCGTGAAAATGCCAGCTTGGATGGAGGAGTTCGTTAAATTGGGCGGCGATCTACGCATCGAAGAAGTCGGCATCGACGAATTGGAGCATTATGCCGAGCAATCCGATCTCGTACTGATGGCAACGGGCAAGGGCGAGATTGGGAGGCTGTTCGAACGTGACGCTGAAAAAAGCCCATTCGATCAGCCCATGCGAGAGTTAGCGCTGACCTACGTTGCCGGGATGGAACCAGTTGCGCCCCGAAACGGCGACGCACCATTCTTAGGGTTGGTGTGGAATGGCTACCCGGGCGTCGGCGAGTACTTTTGTTGCCCGTGCCTTACCACGACAGGCATGTGCTACGTCATGATCTTCGAAGGAGTAATGGGCGGCCCAATGGATTGCTGGCAGGACGTGAAAACGCCCGAGGAACACCTGCAGAAAAGTCTGTCGCTGTTGGAACAATTCTTCCCTTGGGAAGCAGAGCGCTGCAAGCATGTAGAGCTCACTGACGACAACGGCCGATTGAACGGTCGTTTCCCACCGACGGTTCGAAAACCAATTGCCCATCTGCCCTCAGGCCAACTTATCACCGCGATCGGCGACACCGTAGTAGTCAATGATCCCCTGACCGGCCAGGGTGCCAACAACGCCAGTAAATCGGGAAAGCTAGTACACGACCGTGTGGTCGAGCACGGAGATCGCCCCTTCGACGCTCAATGGATGCAACAGACCTTTGACCTTTTCTGGAACGACATCCAGCACGTCACAAAATGGACCAATGCTTTGCTGACCCGTCCACCCGCGGCAGGCATGAAAGTCATGCAAGCCGCAAACGAAAACGGCCGTCTCGCGGACGCGGTAATCAGCGGGATGAACGACGCATCGGTGTTCGAGCCGATGTTCTACGATGACGCGGCGGCAGATCGCTTTATCGCGAGCTTCTTACATCGACCCTGCTGAACTTAGACCCAACTAGCTGCGATTCACCTCGGTTCCCGGATAGAACTCAGCGAAGATGAACCAAAAGAGATCGCTCTTCAGTGAATTAACCCGAGCGAGACGGCCACCGCCGGGCATTTGGCCAAGCACATCAACCTCAGTAACGGGCCTACCGGTATCATTAAAAAAAGCCGTGAATACATCTAACCGGCGATCATAACTGACAACCACTGAGCGCCCACCAATGTCGACGTTAATCAAACCATTATGTAGATTTAAAAACTCCTTTGTATATGCAACGTGATCATCTTCGACACTTAATGTCTGCACCAGCTGCTTCATCGGTAACCGCGGATCCGGATCCGTGATGGTCGGAAAAGCACCATGGTCGGACCAATTCCACTGCAAACCCACTGCCCAATACATCATGCCGTTGCGGACCGCGCGGTCCCATAGCGCCAGTAACGGATTCTCACCACGTTCACCGATCTCATTGATATAGACCAACCCGTGAGGGTACAGATCACGGAATACACGAAACGGCATGCGAACGGTTGCAAACTCCTTCATTGCTCCCTTTTCCGGTGCACCTTCCATATGCCCCCAGATCTGCTGGATGGGCTCTCCGGAGTTGTTGTCCGCCAACACCAGATTGTTTTTAAGTTGAGTGATCGCCCGCAGCTCCAGCTGTTGATCGCCGATCACCGGGCTGTAGGCAACGCCGAGATTAGTCATGCCGCAGTAAGTCATGATCACTTCTTGGCCGTTGACCGTATCGCCTTTGGCGACATGCGGCTGCAACAGGTAATAGTCCGAGTAAGCATAAACTCCATTGTCCGCTTCCAGCACTATCATACTGATGTCGTCTATGGAGTCGTAACTGGCGTCCCCGAAATGGGCGTAATCTAAACTCCTCTGAAGATAAGTGGACGCCTCGTCGACACCGACGAAGATCGATTCGTATTGCTGAGAGCGAAACATTAAGCCAACATTAATCATGCCGGAATAGAAATTTATTGTGAAAACCACGAACAGTAAAACGAATACCGGTTTCGGACAAAGCACGTGATCTTTCATCCACATCCAGGTTGCAACCAATAGCAAAAGTGTGGATACCACACTTATCAGGTAGCGGTTGTACCAAACTGCCATAGTGAATTCGCGTGGCGATTGCACTAACCACTGACTGATGTCGGCCAGATCTTTAAAGATAACGAATCCGCCAACCTGAGCGCCGATTAACGCGATCCAAAAAACGAGTTTGCGTTGTGCATTAGTCATAGCCGTATACGCTCAAAGCCTAGCTCGCCTATGACTATACTGGCAAAAGCCGAGATATCTGTCACTATCTGGACCTCCGCGGTGAGCGATGGCGCCCTCTTGTTCGAACCAGCCGCAATATTAACCCTGAGCATAGATTTGGTACCCGAACAGAACATGGGCGCCAAACCCGCTACAGTGGCACGTACGCTACATGAGCAAAGTCGGCAGATCGTCGAAAATGAAGGCGACACATAAGTTTGAGCCTCATTTTCCCAAGCCATTCATTTCGGTAGACTTGGGGTACTTGGAAACAAGGACAACACCAACAGTTATCATTCTCTGGGCGCCCTTCCCGTAACTGATTCCATAGGGCGATTTAAAGCATCCAACTCAATAGATTTGACCATCGGTAATAATGCCAACATCTTGTATGTGGCCCGGTCAACTACTAAGGTCACCATAGGTAGTGAACTGAATCTACGAACGACTTGAACATTTTGCTGATAAAGTGTTCTAAGTAGATTGTCTTGCAATTTAGCGATTTCCCGAGGAGATGCTTTGGCGCCGCCCTCAAATTCTAGCGTCACAATGACGCGAATCGGATTCTCGCCTTGCCGCTCCTGCGCAATCAGCGTTGGGCCATCAGGTTTGGTAAGGCTTGCATCTGCGTTCGACGGGCTGGGCAAAATAGTCGATTCTCCGGAAGAGCATCCGATAGGTGAAACGCTCAAAAGCACCAAGGCTACGACAATGAGATCTGATTCCACCTTCATCTTCTACGTGTTCCGTTTACTAAGCTTCTGATAATCTCGTGCTCAATAACGTTAGAGGCCGAATTAGCGTCACCAAATGTAAACACCTGGCGCTTCACTGCCTTTTATTAGCGCTAATTTATACCGGAGCTGCAGCGCAGCAAGTAGACCCTGAACTATTACAAAAAGCTAGCAGTGCTGCCGGTGTACGCGTCATTGTCCAGATCGATGTCGATGTCAAGCACGAAGGATTACTGAAGGTACCTGATCAAATCTCAGCGCAACGAGGCATGATCCGACAAAGACAGGACCGGGTTGTGGGTTCCCTGGGCTATCGTGATGTGAGGCGAATTAAACGATTCCGATATCTACCGTTTCTTTCTGCGCAGGTGAATGAAAACGCTTTGAATGACCTATTATCTAACCCGGACGTCTCCGCTATATATGAGGATAGGCGGCACTGGCCAAGCCTTATCTCAAGCGGACCAATTATAGGTGTACCAGATTCGGTCGCTCAAGGATTTACCGGCTCAGACCAGGTAGTGGCAGTTCTAGATACCGGAGTCGATGGCGATCATCCGATGTTAAGCGGCAAACTCGTTCACGAGGCATGTTTCTCCACCGAGGACGATTTTGGAATTTCGAGTCTCTGTCCCAATCAAGGTACGACTCAAATAGGTGTTGGCGCCGCCGCTCCGTGTGAATCTCTCTGCGCACACGGCACTCACGTTGCTGGGATTGCAGTGGGCAACGGTAGCGGGCTAACCGGTGTAGCCAAAGATGCCCAGGTGCTCGGTATTCAGGTATTCAGTACTGATGGTGAAGATGTGTTCGCCTTTACATCTGACCTTATTGCAGCGATGGAACACGTTTTTGAGCAACGTAATGATTTCAATATTGCATCCGTGAATATGAGCCTTGGTGGCGGCCGGTTTCACGCGGCATGTGATTCCGATCCGGCGAAGGAAGCTATAGATCTGTTGCGTTCAGTAAACATCCCAACAGTCATTGCTTCTGGCAATGAGGCTTATACCGATAGCATTAGCAGTCCGGCATGCATTTCGACTGCAATCAGCGTTGGCGCGACAAATGACGCCGATTCGGTCGCGTCATTTTCCAATAGTGCACAAATTCTCGATCTACTCGCCCCTGGTGTGGCGATTACCTCAGCCCTCCCGGGTAACGAACTAGCTGCATGGAATGGAACGTCGATGGCAACGCCACAGGTTGCCGGAGGTTTCGCGGTGCTACGTTCCAAGTTCCCTTCCGCCAGTGTCGACAATCTCCTTAACACTCTTAAAAACACCGGCGTCCAGGTACTCGATACACGAAACGATATTACAAAACCGCGGATCCAACTCGACCAGGCGTTACTCGCACTAAACGCGACAACCAGTGATGGTGTTATCAGTGTGACTCCTGCTGATGCTTTCGATTCCTCCGGTTCAGCCGATGATGGTTTTGATCCTAACGCGCAAACTTATGTGGTTAGCAACGTTGGCACGGAGCCAATCGAGTTCACGGTTGAGGAGAGTTTACCTTGGTTGAACGCCAGTCCTGCTACGGGCCTTCTAGCCGCGGGTGCCAGTATCGATGTTTCTCTTTCCCTCACAGCGGAGGCGAATAATCTGGATGCGGGTATCTTTTTTTCCGCAGTGACTTTCAACAACATTACCACAGGGGTCGGTAACACCAGCCGAGCGATTACCTTGGTGGTCGGCGCGGACTTAGGTAACGACAAGTTCGTTGATAGCATCCCATTACTGCAGTCATCAGGGTCCACGGCCGCCTCGAATGTTACCGCAACAAAAGAAAACGGCGAGCCGAACCATGCGGGCAATACAGGCGGCAGGTCTGTTTGGTGGCGCTGGACTGCACCGTCCGTCGGCATCGTGACATTCGATACGGAAGGAAGCAATTTCGACACTCTCTTGGCATCGTATACTGGAGAAATTGTTAATAATTTAGACGAAATCGCCAGTAACGATGATGTCAGCTTCCCGACTTTGACCAGCCGCATACAGTTTGAGGTCGCTGCTGATGCAACTTATGAAATTGCGGTCGATGGCTTCAGTGGACAGCGCGGCGGAATTGTTCTGAATTGGCAGTTTACACCAGATGTTATGCCACCTTTACCGTTCACCGTCACACCGGAGGAGGGTTACAGCGTGGAGGGAGAGTTTGGTGGTCCATTCAGCCCAACAACAAAAATATATACGCTCGCTAATTTTGAGACAACCGTGCAACCTTTTGAAATACAGGGAATACCTAATTGGCTTAGCGCAAGCGAAACCTCTGGCACCCTGAATCCAAGTGAAACAAGAGATATCACTCTGTCGGTTAATACGCAGGCTGATACGTTGGGCCCCGGTCTCTACAGCGCCAACGTGTTATTCAATACTATCTCCCGGACGGCACAGCTAACGGTCACTGAGGCTAGACCACCGAATGATTCGTTCACGGATGCCGCATTACTGTCAGGTCTGCCGGTGGACACAAACGGTACCAACTTTAATGCGACCAAGGAAATCGGTGAACCTAATCATGGAGGGAATACAGGTGGTCGTTCCGTCTGGTGGCGTTGGGTAGCATCAAATGATGGCTTAGTGTCTTTCGACACCTTTGGGAGCGATTTTGATACAACGCTTGGTGTTTATACTGGCGTACAAGTTGATTCGTTGCAGGTGCTTGGCAGTAATGACGATGCGGGCAGCCTGCAAAGTCAGCTTATCCAGCCCGTCAAGAGTGGGAGTACTTATTACATAGCAGTGGACGGGTACCAAGCTGCGACGGGTAGCATCATGCTCAACCTTACACCTAAGTTCGACACCGACGACGACGGCATCCATGATGCCATCGATGTCGATGACGACGGTGATGGCCTAATCGAAATCGCAACTCTGGAACAACTCGACAACATTCGTAACAACCCCAGTGGCACCGCGTATGACGACGGTACGGTAGGTGACAGCACGGGTTGTGGTGGCGGTTGCAACGGCTACGAACTCATTAGCGATCTGGATTTCGACACCGACGGCAACGGCCAGATCACAGCGTCGGACGATTTCTGGAATGCGGGCCAAGGCTGGCTGCCGATTGGTGATGTATCAGCGAACGGCTTATCAGGCACTTTCGAAGGCAATGCCCACACTATCAGTAATCTTTTCATCGATCGCCCTAGCGGCGATCTCGGCTTATTTGGCGTCTTGAATGGCGCGACCATTCGGAATGTTGGTTTAACCGGACCCGCGATGTCTATCACCGGTTCCGATGCAACTTTCGTTGGCGCGTTGGCAGGTTCAGGCCTGGGCAATATCGATTCAAGTTACGCCACCGGCAATGTAACCGCGGGCGCTAATTCGGAAGTCGGCGGCCTGATCGGTCTTAGCCAAGCAACGATTAACAGTAGCTACACCACTGGCAACATAACAGGCGGGACAGGTTCCGTGGTTGGTGGTCTGGCTGGCACCAGCGGCGCCGACATCACCGAAAGTTACGCTACTGGTTCAGTAAACGCTCTTTCCGACTCCATCGCTGGCGGCTTGATCGGGATAAACGAACAGGATATTTCAGTGAGTTACGCCACTGGCTCGGTCAGCGTCGGAGCCGACTCCGAAGCCGGTGGCCTAGTCGGTGCCAACGAGCGACAAATCACTGATACTTATGCCAGCGGCCGAGTCACCGCCGGTGACGGTTCGACGGCCGGTGGACTAGTCGGCAGCAATATCGACAACATCACTAACACTTTTTCGACTGGTGCGGTAAGCACAGGCGAGGGCGCGCTGTTGGGCTGTCTACTAGCAGCCAATATCGGTACAGTGCTCACTACCTATTGGGACACTGATAGGAGCGAACTGCTCAACAGTGCCGCCGGCACCGGAAAGACGACTAAGCAGCTACAATGCCCAACCACACCAACCACAAACTGCGGGAATGGTGGCATACCCTTTCGGACTTGGGGCTCCACCGTGTGGCACTACGGCACCAATTTTCAATATCCCGCGCTAATCCTGAGCGGCATCATTCACCGCGATTATGATGGGGATGGGATACTTGATGGTGCTGATCCTGATGACGACAACGACGGTATGTCCGATCGATTCGAGCGAGTCAACGGCCTTGACCCCCTCGATCCTGACGACGCGATATTAGACTTCGATAATGACGGCCTAGACAACCTCGCGGAATTTCAATTCGGCACCGATCCCAACAATCCGGATACCGATGGTGATGGCGTCGACGACGGAACAGAAGTCAGCAACGGCACAAACCCCCGGGTAGATTCTGCCAAAGCATCGGTCACAGTCATTCTCGATCTGCTTTTGGAATAACTCCCCAACACAGTACGAACAACAGCATACGCTCATCCACGCGAGGTCGACTCCCAACCTCTCTCAGTCACCGCGAAGGGCTAGGTCCTGTGGACGAAACGCGCCGCATTAAAGACGAACAACAATATTGAGCCGCATTAGCGGTTGCGACATTAGGGGTACGTAGATTAAAGGAACCGTCGATACGTATGCTAGAGTCTTTGCCACTGCTCCAACGAGACTCTTCAAATGGCTGACAACAGCAACGGCATACGCCTGCAATACCAAAGCTTCACTGACGCAAAAATGGGGGGGCCATATCTGAACTATTTGCGTGCCGCACTAAAACAGGCAGCTGATCCTGGTACTCGCATCGACGAAGTGCTGATGTCCCCACCGGATAGCTACGCGCACTCCACCGTCGAAACGCGCTGTGGCTATCAGGCGATGCGCAACGCCGTGCACGCCGAACGCGCGGGTTACGACGGATTTCTGATCGGCCATTTTCAAGACTCAGGACTAGCGCATGCTAAATCTTTAGTGGATATACCGGTCGTGGGACTCGGCGAAATCAGCATGCTGCACGCCTGCACCATGGGGCAACGGATCGGTCTTATTACAATAAATCCTCGCTTCATCCCGTGGCACAAAGAACAGATCCTTAAATACCGTTTGGAAAATCGGGTAGTCGGCGTCCACGCTATGGATTTTGCACCCGGCGACTTCATGGCCGCCTTCGAAACGGACGAGAATTACCGCAAGGTTAGAGATGCATTCTGCGAACAAGCCGTGCCTCTCATAAAAGAAGGGATCGACGTACTTATCCCCGCCGGAGGCATCCCAATGCTGGTTCTCGCGAGAGAGCCTGGCTTCAACATTGACGGCATACCGGTACTCGAAGGCGTCTCGCTTCTGGTTAAAGCCGCCGAGACAGCCGTCAAACTTCGGCGCCTGAACGGCACCAGCATTAGCCGTACTGGCGCATTTTTACAACCACCAAAAGAAGTAATCGACGAATTACTTGAGCACCCGTAAGGTAGCTAACGTCAGCACGAATCCGCCCGCTGTGTAAAAACAATCTCAACGTGGTGGACTGTCAGTTAAGCGGTTTTCCTGTTCGCGTAGCGCAGCAAAAACCAGCCGATGATCGCAGTCACAAGCAAATGCCAGCCGATAGCTGGATACCCCCCTGTTTCAACTAATAGCCCACCGACCAGCGGGCCCGTTGCGCCGGTAAGCATGAACATAGCACCAACCGCAGCGGCAGCTCCGCCACTCTGGTCCAGCTCAGCACCTATACCCAACATGCAGGGCATAACGGAGTAAACACAGAATATCTGCATGAATGAGGTGACGAAATAAACAGCCGGTTGCTCGGTATTTGTCAATAAGACTCCGTTGACGCAGTTGAGCACGATGATAGCAGTTAGTACTTGCATACGATCGACTCGGCCGCTTAGCCAACTAACCGCAATCCCGCCGAGGAAACCGCCCAGCGCCCAGCTCGAGATCGACGCACTGATCAAACCGGGTGACGCGCCAGTTTCGGCCCCGATCTGCAGCAGAAAAGCCCAAGTTGCACCATTGCCAGTGCCCCATATGAGCATTGCCAACAATAGAACATAGCCACGCCTTCCTCCCACGCCTCCCTTCGCCCTCACCGAGACGTACGGGCTCCTCTGTGGTATCGGGTACAAGGCAACCATCAATAGCAGACAGACTAATGCCAAGACAGCAAACACGACCACATGTCCGAACTTACCGCCAAGGTAGGTAGCCACCGTCAGCACACCCATAGTTGCAACGATAGTGACCGCATTAGACTGGGCGTAGCCGCGATCAGGATCCTTGAACGAGGCGATGAAGCTATTCACTCCGGCAAGCAAAACCCCCCCGCCGATCCCCGCAATCAACCGCATAGCTGCGAGCCCATCCATACCACTGAACCCCACGGTTCCCGCGTTGCCAACAACAACTAATGCACCGCCTGTCAAACATAAACCTCGCAAAGGAAAGCGCCCGATTATCGGCGCTAAGACGAAAGAGGTCAGTGCTACTACCAGCAGCTCCAACGAAGTGAGCAACCCCGCGGCGCGTTCCGAGAGTAGCATACCGTCGATCAACGACTGGACGATTATGGGTTGCGAATTCCATCCGGTGTAAGCAATCCAATAGCCCGCGGTTGCCGCGATCATCATCCACCGGCTATCACCATTCGAATTCACTATCTCAGTCTAACAGGGTTCGTGGGAATCCCGATAAAAGAAATGCACAAAAACTCATATATTCATTCTCGATTTCAGGTTTGAAATCGTTTAGTTTGCGGGTGTTTTTTCTTTCACAATGCCGCCGAATGTGGGCAGAGATCACGATCCACTGCACACAAATTGCGAGTCCTAGTTTCCGCGTACCATACGAGTCGATAGCTTCGAGATCGGCTACCGATAAATTACTTCAACAATTCCATCAACGCGACCACAGTCGACTCGACACCTGCCCTTACGGCAGGTTCAGGGGAAATCTTAAATAGCGGCGAATGATGGCTGGGTACCGGCACGCCACCAGCAGCCTCTCGCGTGAAATCTTCCACGGGCGTTCCACCTATTCCCCAGTAAACACTGGGAATCGTGGGCTCGACCGTAAAGAACGGGAAGTCCTCTGCCCCCATTCCTGTGCTGGGAATATCGACTACCGTTTCGTTCCCCATCGCCGCCACCCATGCTGATTTCAAGCGGCGCGCAAGAACTGCGTCGTTGATGGTCGGCGGCACCGATTC
>CAZBOQ010000088.1:0-7148 GCA_964493555.1 uncultured Gammaproteobacteria bacterium
ATATGGATATCAAACAACTTACTGCGGGCACGACGTTGCGGTTGCCGGTACAGGTGCCAGGCGGGTTGTTCTCGGTTGGCGATTCGCACTTTGCACAAGGCGATAATGAAAGCTGCGGCACGGCGGTGGAGATGAGCGCAACGTTTTACGGCTCCTTCAATGTCATTAAGGGTGCAGCGAAAAAACTGGACATCAATGATCCGCAGTTTTATCGAGAGGATTATTTCACCACGCCAGAGATGGCGGCACCCAAACGTTTTTTTGCGACCACCGGTCAATGCTATACGCGCGACGGGGTTAATCACTCCGAAGATACCACCGTGGCGGCACGTAACGCGCTACTGAATATGATCGACCATTTGGTCAACGAGCGTGGTTTTACCGCACAGCAGGCTTATGCCATTTGCAGTGTCGCGGTTGACCTGAGGATTAGCGAAATGGTCGACGTACCGAACTTTGTGGTATCGGCATTATTGCCGTTGGATATATTTACGGAATAGTGAAGGCTCGCACTAGTCCGCACCCCTCATCTTGTTCCTCTCCCTAAATTGAGAGGCGACCCCGCGTTGCAAAGGGATGTCTCGTTTAGATCCCTCTCTCTTTGGGGCGAGTGGGAGAAAGCAACAGTCACACACATGGTTCTCGCCGTGTGAACGCTGAGCACAGGATGTGCGAGGCTAGGGTTCTTCGCGAGGCAAGAGCTGAAAGTGGAACCGGGCTGAGGTGAGGGCCTAACAAGCATCACTATTTTGCTATCGATTATTATCTTAACTCGGTGGTACAAACTCCTTCGCCAGCACCATCATGCCGTTGCTGGTTGCATCGAGACGGATCTGGCGTAAGGGCTCGTAATCCGGATCGTCATACCAAGCCATCGCTTTCTCTTCAGATTCGAACCTTAACACGACATTCGACATGCGCGCCGCCCCTTCCACGGACTTCGCTTCGGCATCCGCGACCACGCCTTCGCCACCGTGCTTCTGTAGTAGCGGCATGACCGCGGCAACGTAGCCGCCGTAACCCTCGGCATCATCAATGTCGTAGCTGACTATGAAATAAACGGCCATATGATTCTCCTTCTGGGCGGCCACCACACATGGCAGCATCAAGGTTACGGCACTTATTACAATTAAATTCTGAAAACCGAGACGAAACTTATTGCGCAACTGAAACATGCGACACTCCTCCCATTGGACGGCCAATTGTCAATAATACCAAACACTACCGGCAGATGCGTGGATGGTTTTTATTATCAGTCGAATTTACGGCCAATGTACAATGCTCAAATCGCGACGAGGCAAACAATGAAAACGACTGAACCGAAGGTGTGGCTCGACTATACCCAAACCGAGTTGGACGCTGAGTACAATCAGGCTACCAAAGTATCCAACATCCCCGAGATCCTAGAGCGCGTTATGGCCGAAAGCGCGCGGGTTCGTACCGAGTTTGACTGCGAACTGGACGTTTCCTATGGCCCGTCCGAAGATGAGCGCCTGGACATCTTCCCAGCGGCGGAACGCGACGCCCCGGTCGTTGTTTTCATCCATGGTGGTGCCTGGACTCGGACTACCAAAGAGTCAGTTAGTTACCCGGCTGAATCCTTCGTGGGTGCAGGCGCGACCTATATCGCAGTGAATTTTGGGTTGGTGCCGAATGTGACCTTAGATGAACTCATTCGGCAGAACCGTGCGGCGATAGTTTGGGTCTATCAGAACGCCAAATCGTTCGGGGCTGAACCCGAACAATTGTTTGTTGCCGGTCACTCCTCGGGTGGCCATATCGCTGGCATGATGGTGGTGACAGAATGGCGGAAGTGGGGGGTGCCCGACAATATCATCAAAGGCGCGCTCGCCGCGAGCGGTATGTATGATCTCGAACCTGTGCGCCTCAGCGCGCGCAATGAATATCTGAAACTGGATGAGGCCACGGCCCGCCGTAACAGTTCGATCAGGCATATTCGCGATGCAATGCCGCCGCTGGTGGTTGCCTACGGTGAGCACGAGCTGGAAGAGTTTCGTCGCCAGTCACAGGCATTTGTCGACGCGTTGCGCAAGGGGGGGCATGTGCACCAGGAAATCGACTTGCCGGGATTGAATCACTTCGACGTGGGGTTTGAATTCAACAATCCGGACGGCCGGCTGTTGAATGCATTTTTTGAAATTATGCAGTTGGATTGAGATGAGAGGGTTTTGGTCTAGTCGCCGCAATTTTTTAAAAGGAACATCCGCGGCGTTGCTGGCCGCCAAAGTTAGTTCTGACGCGTACACGCTGGGCGGCCGGCCGTTCAATATTCGAACCATAACCGCTGGCATAAACGTAAGTCGCAGTGATTACCGTGAAGCTATTGAGTCGGCCAAGCGGGCGTTGAGTACCGGAGCCGAGGTGCTGGAGTCGGCTGGGTACGTCGTGCAGACACGCCGTATCGTAACTCAGGCTTCCGAGCTGTACCTCGGTCATCTAAGCCCGGTTGAATCGGAGGAATGGGTTGCGACCATGCAGGAGGTTGTGGGCGCCGAGCACTTATTTGGCACAGGGCCGGGGGTGGTCCGTCATCAATATAGTAACGAAGGCGTCGAACGCGCACTGGCGATCGCCCGTCTCGGTGTCAGCGGCAGCGTGTCACTTACCAGCGAGTCTAGAGTAGATTTGGGGGCGATCAAAGTTGTGGCAGAGATTATCAAGCAACTAGCCGATTCGCGTCCGCTGGATAATTTCAACTTTGCCGGAATCGCAGAGGTCAACCCCGGTATCCCGTTTCTGCCCGCTGGATATAATGGTGCCTCCGTTCCTAGTTTTGCCATCGGGACAGAGGGTGCAAGTCTTTTCATGCGGGTTTGTGCCGAGATAGGTGGTCTCGAAGGTGCCGAACGCGCGCTGCGCGACACCTACACCGCGGCGCTGCGTGATGTAGAAGCACTGGGTTTGCGTATCGAAACCGAAACCGGATGGCACTTCGCGGGCATCGATACGACCCCAGCGCAATGGGGTGAGCAGAGCATTGGTTCGGCGATAGAAAGTTTAACCGGTGCCCCGTTTGGTGCGCCCGGTACACTCGCGGCATGTCGACTGCTGACCAATGTGATCAAGTCTGTGCCGGTTCGAAAAATTGGTTATCGAGGTTTGTTTTTGCCGCCTTTGGAAGACATCACCCTCGCGCAGCGGGCTTATGATCACTTCGGTCTTGCTTCGTTATTAAGTTATTCCGCCGTGTGCGGCACCGGACTCGATGCCGTAGCAATACCGGGTAATACTAGTGTCCCGGAGTTAGAACGCATCCTGCTTGACGTAGCAAATCTTGCGGTCAGATTGCATAAGCCGCTGACTGCAAGGTTGTTTCCAGTTCCTGGCAAAAGTGCTGGCGAAGACAGTGGCACAATCGGCGAGCTATTTTCTATGAAGGTTTTACGGGTACGGTAAATTGTACGAAGGCTGTTAACGATGGATGACGGCCTACGCAGCAACGCACGTTTTCTGGTCTTCGGATTCCTGCTGGCGTTCTGCTCTAGCTTCGGACAGACCTTTTTTATTTCTTTGTACGCTGATCAGATCCGCGTCGAGTACTCGCTGAGCCACGCTGGATTTGGCGCTTATTATTCATTTGCAACACTGTTGTCAGCAGCGGTGCTGCTGTGGACTGGACCACAGATCGATCGCTGCGAGCTTCGTGCAATCACGACCGTAGTCGTCATCGGTCTCGCCTTGGGTGCAGCACTGATCGCTTATACAAAAATCGGAATATTACTGTTCATTGCTCTTTTTTTGCTCCGGCACTGTGGACAGGGCTTACTCTCGCATATCTCATCGAGTGGTACCGCGCGATACTTTGATAAACGGCGCGGACGGGCTCTTAGTCTGGTCATTGTTGGACATGCGGTCGGAGAGGCGTTTCTGCCAGTCGTTGCAGTCAGCATTCTCGCCGTTGTTTACTGGCGGTCGAGCTGGAGTCATGTGATGGTTCTGTTGGTGTTTGGGCTTGTGCCACTGGTGTGGTGGTTGCTGCATGACCAGCCGGAACGACATCGTCACTATGAGCACTCTTTGGCCGCGGCCCAACAGCCTGATGCTATCGATCCGGTTGGGAGGCAATGGACGCGCGCCGAGGTGCTGGGTGATAAAACATTTTATATCGTTATGGTTGCGCTGCTAGCGCCACCGTTTATTGGTACCGGGTTTTTGTTTCATCAAGTTCATGTGGCCGCTGAGAAAGGGTGGACTTTGCAGTGGCTAGCAGCGAGTTATATGAGTTATGCCCTACTATCGGTCGCTGCTTCGTTAGTCACCGGTGTGATTATCGATCGGGTAGGGGCGGTGCGGTTGTTACCGTGGTTCCTCCTGCCGCTTGGGCTGTCTATGCTCAGTTTGGCGCTGTTCACGCATCCGGTGGCGACCTGGGTCTACATGGGAGCGATGGGTGTATGCCTTGGCGTTGTATTGCCGATGATCGTCGCGTTATGGGCGGAGGTCTACGGCGTCAAACACATTGGCGCAATACGCTCCTTAGGGACAGCTTGCGCCGTGTTTGCAAGTTCCGGGTCTCCGATCGTGTTTGGTTTCTTTATTGACTACGGAATCAGCGTGGCGGCATTGTCGTGGTGGTCGCTGCTCTACATCGGTATGGCAACAGGGATGGCAGTCCTAGCGTCACGTCTGTATTTGATTCGCTGCCGCGAGGCGCCGGGGTAGATACTCATGCAACAACAGTGCAATTACGATTAATGACGCGCCCACCCCGATCCGCAAACTCATCGGTTCGTTGTTGAGAACGATCCCGAGCAAGAGACTCGCAACAGGTGTGACCATGCCCATCAGCGCAACTTGAGTGATCAGTAAATGTTGTAGCGTATAAAAGTACAATGTGAAAATCAGCAATGTGCCGAAGCTACCGATGTACAATGCTGCCAGACTGGCTCGGTGTGAGATCTCTAAAGGCCATTGGAAGTCGGAGAATATCCAGAAAAGAACATAAACTGGCATTGCGAACAACAAACCGCCGCATACCGTGTCGAATGGGACCCCTTCGACGTCGAGACGCCGCATGGCGACGGGAACAGCGGCAGCTACTGACGTGGCCAATGTCACGGCGCTGAGTCCTAGCAACGAGTCGATGCCGACGTCGAATGCGGTTGCGAATACGACCAGAATTCCAACAAACCCGACGAGGAGCCCACCCACTTTGAGTGGCGTGAAGGCGTCTTCGTCCAGCCAGATTGCTACCAGTACCGCCGTTATTAGCGGCATAACCCCGATTGAGATCCCCATCCATCCTGACGGTATGAACTGCATACCCCAGTACATTAGGATCCAGGCGACGAAATTGCACGCCGACAAAATGTAATTTGTTATTGCTTTTCGATCTAACGGTAAGGACCGTCGGCTCAACAGCATCCATACCAGTGCTAGTGACGCGGCGACCAAAACTCGTGAGCTAGCGCCGAAAAAATAATGTTGCCCGGCGATACTCCATTTAGCGCCGAGTGGCACGGTAGACCATATAAATATCATTCCTACCATGGCGAGTGATACACGCATCGGGTTAGCATACCAGCCTGAAGCGGCAAGGGTGCGGTCTTAGCCAATTGCCGAAACCAATGGGAGGAACGATGTTATGCCGAGTTTAATTACCCCGCTGCCACTTGAAAAAGCGTCAACGATCGTCGATGGCGCAATCGCTGTTGGTCGGGAAAACGATATGATGCCGTTGACAGTGGTGGTGCTTGATGCCGGTGGCCATATGCTCGTGATGAAACGCGCCGACGGTTGCGGCATCATGCGCACCGATGTCGCAGTGGGAAAAGCTTATGGTGCACTCGGTCTCGGTGTGCCGACCCGCATGCTAGGCGAGCGCTTAGCCGATCGGCCGTCTTTTCTTGGTGCACTGGCGGCGGCGTCGCAAGGTCGTTTCATTCCTGTTCCGGGTGGCGTCCTGATTTGCGAGGCCGGTCCCACGGTTATCGGTGCGGTCGGAATTAGCGGCGACACGTCGGACAAGGACGAATATTGCGCCATTACCGCGATTACCTCGGCGGGCTACATGTCTTTGCCCCCAGAGCCGGCTGCGGACTGGCAGGGCTCTAAACTATGAGGATGGACAAGTGAACGGAGCGTTGTATCCATCATGGCTTCGTTTCTCCGACCGATTTTCACTATGGTCGCCCCCTACTATGTGCAACGTTGACGTTCGACATCGGCGATGAGCCACTATGCGAGTGCACATGCCGAACTTCTTCGGTTCGAGCTCGACCGGCCGATCGGTGGTTCTGGTGTCACTGCGGTGGATGTGGTTGTCGTCGATCTCGAAGACGAGCGAGGGAACTGCGGTTTCGGATTCAGTTACGGGCTGGGTGGTGCTGGTGAAGTCATGTTGGCCGCAGGGGAAAATCTATTGGCGCGGTTTGTACGCGACAAGGCCGTGGTACATCCTTTCGCGCTTTGGCGAAGGCTGGCAGCATCCCTTAACCGCGTCGGTAGAGGCGCGAGCTATCTGGCCGTGGCGGCCATTGATCTGGCTGCATGGGATATGCATGCCAGATCTTTACAAGTACCGTTGGGCATTGCTTTAGGTGGTGAGATGCGGGCCGTTCCGGTGTACGGCAGCGCTGGTTTTCGCCCCGGTGTGTCGGATGATGAAGTGCTGGCGCGTTGTAGAACTTATCTGGCACAAGGTTGCCGAGCGGTAAAACTCCGCCTTACCGGTTCGGCCGAAGACGCGGTGACACTTGCGACGATGCGCGCTGCGTTGCCGTCAAATATCGATATCATGGTCGACGTCAATGAGAAATGTGATTTGGTACGTGCCCAATGGCTCGCGACGGAATGTGAGCGCTATGGCGTACTGTGGCTGGAGGAGCCTCTACCCGCTCACGATGTTGACGGTTACCGTACGCTCGTCGGCAGAACGGCAGTGCCTGTCGCCGGTGGCGAGCATTTACAAGGGCAGGTTGAGTTTGGGCCTTATATAAAAGGCAGAATGTTTGCGGTTGCGCAGCCGGACTTGGCAATGTCTGGTGGAATGAGCGAGTGTCTGCGTATTGCGCAGTTGGCTGAGGCGTGCAATGTGAGCGTTTCGCCTCACTTTCTGCCGTCTTTGTTCATCCATCTTGCGGCGGTGGCGCCAAACATTCACTGGCTAGAGCATTTTCCGCTACTGG
>CAZBOQ010000089.1:0-2948 GCA_964493555.1 uncultured Gammaproteobacteria bacterium
GCTCGGCTGGAAGGAGAGAGGAAAGGTCCCGCCGGACAGCTGTTTGAATTTGTAGGAGCACTGATTTTTGGTGTTGCGGCTAGCGCGATTAGATATGGTCTGTCGGTACTGACAACCCCGATAGGGGTTGCAACGATTCTCATAGGAATTGTCGGAATCGTCGTGTTTGTCAGGTTACAGAATCGGCTGGAGCATCCGTTACTTGCCGTCTCTCTGCTTTTCGATCACCAAGTGTTTAAGTTTTCCTGTTTCGCGGCGTTGTTAATGTATGCCGCCGTCTTCGGCAGTGCTTTCTTGCTTAGCCTGTATTTGCAATACATAAAGGCTATGTCGCCGGCGGATGCCGGCCTCATATTGCTTGTATTACCGATAATGATGGCGCTCTGTGCGCCGATTTCGGGCCACCTTTCCGATCGCTATGAGCCACGTGTACTGTCGTCTGTCGGCATTGCGTTCAACTTAGTCGGTTTAGGCATGTTGGCCTTGCTAGATGCGTCGTCATCGTTTGTTTACATCGGTACGTGCCTAGTGGTAATGGGCGTAGGCTTTGGTATTTTCTCCTCGCCCAATTCCAATGCAATTATGGGTTCGGTGGAACCTGAGTACTATGGCAGTGCCGCCGGTGTGATGAGCACGACACGGGTTTGCGGGCAAATGATGAGCATGGGAGTTGTTACTTTGGTTTTTGCGCTGAATCTCGGCGATGTCGAAATAACACCGGCGGTGTATCCAACCTTGATGACCAGCATCAGCACCTGTTTCCTTATCGGTGCCTGCACCTGCGCTGTCGGGATTTATTTCTCTTTGGCTCGTGGGTATTTACATCCGGTTATCCAAAACCGCTAGTGAAGCTCAAATGCCATGAACGTGTTGCTGTTCACGTCAAATAGCTCGAGGGTGTCCGACCCGGTTTTCTAGGACTCACCGTGCCGTTTGCGGGGGGGTAGGAAAGAGCGCCTGTTCCGGCCGTGTAGAGGTTCGGCGAGTAACGGTGTTGGCGAACCAGCTCACCAGCCAACTCGGCCAGTCACCGAAGCTACTCGAAAAGCGAGCGTTCCCGCAACCAATCACAAATCTTGTCGACACAGATCACCGCGTTTTCAGGTTGACCGGCATAGTAGTGGTTCGCACCTTCGATGACGTGGTGTTCTTTATCGGTGCTTGCGGCGGCTTCAAATATCTCAGTTGCGTGATTAGCCGGACAGGCGTCGTCTGCTCCGTTTTCAATCGTTAGGAACGGTACGCTGATCCGTCGGGCGCCGTCGACCCCATCTGCTCTGGAATCGTCGTAAGACCATTGTGAGAGCCAGCTACGTAACGTGCAGAAACGCGCTAAGCCCGCTGGCCCACTGTTGACGGTTCTCGGCTCGCCGAGGTAACACCAATTAGCCTTGCGCCCGTTGGGATCAACCGTCGGGTCTATCCATCGTGGATCCGCCATAGTGCGGTGGACGACGAATCCCCGCTCTACCTCACCGGTATCGCGGGACTTCAAATCTGCAAGTATCTCCCGTACCCATGCTGTGATTTTACGGTTGCGTAAAATTTGCGCCGCGCGTATCTCACTTACGTAGGCCGGATCGAACGGTGGCTGATCGGGGTTAGCAGGATCGTAGATATCGAGCGCCGCATTACGGTTGTCTGGATCCAGTTCATCGATCACTGATGCATCCATCCATTCTGTAAGGGTTCTCGCGCGGCTCGCATGGGCAGCGATAAACATTACCGCATCCGCGGGCAACAAGTCCGCACTGGTCAAATCAACCGGATCGCCAGCCGGGGTTTCGGTAACCGTCGGATTCTCAGCCTCTGCTTGATAAAACAGCGACAACGAGCCGCCACCACTCCAGCCGAGCATGATGACGTTCTCGTAACCCATTTCCTCCTTAGCGTGCCGGACGTAAACGCCTAAATCGATAGTCACCTTTTCCATAATCAACGCCGAGTCGTTTTTGGGATAACGGCTACCACAACACAGCACGTGCAATCCGGCCTTGGCCATGGCCGTTGGTATCGGCAGGTTCTGCAACGTAGACGATGGGTGCATCATGACAATGACGGTTTTCGAAGGCGTCGCGGGCACGAAGTGGATTCCTTCCAGGACGGTAATCCCGCTGCTACCCGCGAATCCGTAGGTTTCGGTGAAAGAGGAGCGGTCTTCGAAGGTGATCACCAATGCGCGTCGTTCGAATTCTTGGGTTTTACTCATTAGCTGTGGCTCCTGGAGCTCGCTTGATTAGTCGGCGTAGTCTAACGCGCAAGAGTCTGTGCCCCAAGGGTCTCGGACGCGGTAAACTACGCATCAGTTTCGGCTCGAAAGGACACAGCGATATGCCCGACAGTGTTTACTTTTTGATTGGTGACCTGGTCTCAAATATGGTCGTCGGGGCTTGTGCGGCCCTGCTTTGTTGGGCATTCATCGACCCGTCTTGGAATATGCTAGTGGCTATGTTGGTCGCCATGCCTGTAGGGATGTTGGTGGCGCTGGTGCTTGGCGTGCTGGTTTTCATGCGCTATTTCGGTGCTATGGAGATCATGGTGCCAACCATGCTGGGTGGAATGCTGGCGGGCATGTTGGTGGGAATGAATGCGGCGATGATGCCTGTTGCGGCGTGGTCGGCCGCCAAACATGGCGCCTTGATTGGCTTGCTGGTGTTGGCATTCTGCAGCTACGCCAGTTACTTGATCAAAGGTGTGACCGTTCCGCGCTGAGGAAAATCTATGGATCTAAAAACACAAGTCAAGTGGGACCGGGCTGCGAATAGCTACGATTTCATGTCCGGCATCGGCCCTGATACACGTTGGGCACCGGATAAACGTAGTCTCTTTGCGGCGATGCAGGGTAAGATTTTGTTCTTAGCGTTAGGTACCGGACTCGACATAGAGTTTTTTCCGCCAGGCCAGAACATCACGGCCATCGATATCAGTCCCAAAATGTTGGAGATTGC
>CAZBOQ010000090.1:0-9665 GCA_964493555.1 uncultured Gammaproteobacteria bacterium
AGTATCATTCGAGGCGGTCGCATCCAGCGCCAATTAAACTGGGCAAAGTTCGTCGACGGCCGCCCGCTTCCGGTGAACATGCCGACACAGGAGTAACTCCAACGCACAGGGCGAAGCCAAATTTGACTGCATGGCATGGCAGGGTAATTGTTGACGAAACGCTGGCTTACACACATCTGCACGACCACGGTTTGTCTCCATTGCGGCGTAATTATCGTTACCGCGTCCGGGCAATCGATCTCATCATACTGGACAGTGATAGGCCGGCCTTTGTTGAGATACGTTACCGCAAATCAATAAGCTTCGAAAATCTAGTCGAAAACTGTTTACGCGCTAAACAGATCCGGAATAGAAACTGGACCAACTATTTTCTGATCTATCACCACGATCATCAGGTATGGCTTTGCAGGCCGGACGTAGTCTCCTTGACCAATCAATTGGAGGATTGCCTTAATCAAGTGGATCAACGGCACATTTCAGGCATAATCGATTCCCAATGGAAACCGCCGAGCGCGTCAGAAATATTTTTAATGAGAGTATACGAGTCAAGGCTGAGTGTGCGGATGTACTAGCTCCGCTGATCACTGAGAGCGCAAGTGTCATCGCCGAATGTTTGCTGAGCGAACACAAAGTCCTGAGTTGCGGAAATGGCGGCTCCGCAGCCGACGCTCAACACTTTTCCTCCGAAATGTTAAACCGTTTCGAACTCGAGCGCCCAGGCTTACCCGCCATAGCACTGACAACCGATACATCTACTATCACTTCAGTTGCTAACGATTACGAATTTGCCGAAGTCTTCGCTCGGCAAATCCGAGCTCTGGGGCAACCCGGGGATATCCTTCTTGGGATATCGACAAGCGGCGAATCTCCGAACGTGGTACGCGCAATCCAAGCCGCCCACGAGCAGGAGATGAGGATACTGCTGCTGAGTGGCAAGGAGGGTGGCAAAGCCGCATCACTCCTTGGCGAAAATGACATCGAGATGCGCGTCCCGCATTGGTCTACGGCACGCATCCAAGAAGTGCATCTTACTGTAATTCACTGTTTGTGCGATCTCGTCGACCACCGCCTACTCGGACAGGAGATTTAGGCAATGAACCACTTTGACGCAATTATGGCTACGAAACGATCTGCACGGTTAGTATTGTTTGTTGGCATAATGGCTCTCATGGCAAGCACCTTGGAAGGCTGCGCGGGGTTAGCGATAGGAGGTGCAGCCACAACGGTGGGGCTTGTTAACGACCGCCGCACCACTGGAACTTTGATCGAAGATCAAGCGATTGAACTCAAGGCCCGTAGAGCTCTGCACGAACAAAAGGAACTAAATTCACAAACACACATCAGTGTAACGAGTTACAACACCGTTGTGCTGGTCTCAGGAGAGGCACCAACCGAGGAAATGCGTAACTTGGTGATCGATACCGTCCGCACTGTCGAGAAAGTCCGGCATGTCTATGATGAGGTTTCGATCGCCGGACCAAGTTCACTGTTGTCGCGCAGCGCCGACAGCCTGGTTACCGCTAAGGTGAAAACAAGAATACTAACTATCAAGGACTTCAACGGTATGCGCGTCAAAGTGGTAACCGAAAACGGCGTTGTTTATTTAATGGGATTACTAGATAAAGAGGAATCGGACATAGTGGCAAACGCTGCGAGAAAAGTAGGTGGCGTGCAGAAAGTCGTGAAACTCTTCGAGCATTGAGGCCCCCCGCCCACCTCATTTAATCAGTCTCAAATGCGGCTTTTTGGAATCCTTAGGCGCCGCGTTGGTCGGTTCTGGTGATAACGGCGACATATCGTCGTCCGAAAATACCATCCCTTTGCCGTTCTCTTTAGCGTAGATCGCTTTTATTGAACGGATCGGAACCATAACCTCAAACGGCATCCCCCCAAATCTCGCATTGAACCTCAACCGTTCATCGTCGGTATTCAACTCCTTCACCGCCGAAGTGCCGACATTCAACACTATCTGGCCATCAACGACATACTGCTGAGGCACTCCGACATCGGCCGCTTCAGCATCCACCAAAATATAAGGTGTCATCTCGTTGTCGGAGATCCACTCGTAAAACGCTCGCAACAAGTAGGGGCGAGTGGATGTCATGTCATCCACGGGTTGTGGTCAACGCTTTACCGTCACTCCGTTGGAAAGTCACGCTCTTCCGCAGTTAGGCTGCTCTGGAATGAGACGCGCTCAAACATCCTCTCCGAATACTGAATGATAGGTTTCGCCTGGTTACCAAGCTTTACACCATACGAAGGTAAGCGCCACAGTAACGGCGCTAGACAGGCATCTACCAGGGAGTAGTCATCCGACAGGAAGTACGGTTTTTGAGAAAACGCCGGGGCGATAGCCGTAAGATTATCGCGCATCGCTTTCCGGCCGTTAGCAGCGGCGATGTCGTTCTCTCCTGTTAGTGCTGGTACTAATTCGTAAAGATCGCGCATTACTCGGTAGCGCACTTGGCGGTTATTGGCGCGAGACACCGGGTCGACTGGCATTAACGGTGGATGTGGATACCGCTCATCCAAGTACTCCATGATAATCTGAGCATCGTAGAGCACAAGCTCACGGTCGATGAGAGTAAGAACATCGTAGTAAGGGTTGAGAGCGTTAAGATCTTCTGGTCGATTGTCTTCGTCGACGAACTTGATTTCAACGTTTATGTCTTTCTCTGATAACACTATGCGCACACTATGACTCGCCGGTGATAGCCTGTCCGCATATAGAGCCATTACGGAACGCCTGTTGGCCTGAACACTCATTTATTTAATACCTCTCATCAAACTCGATTAGTGTGACCGGACAATCTTACGCTACATGTCCACGGGTCAACGATTTACAGAGAATCGGGGGAACCTCAAATTCATTGGGTATCGATTCCGCCGTTCTGGAAACGACCCGCACCAGCTTGCCGCGCGATTCGAATATCAGTCGCTGTCTTGGCTCGATCTTGCTGATATCGGCTTCAATCGGTGCGCCAATTGCGCGGGTACGCTCACTAGGCTGGAAGGACGCGATAAATGGCACAGCACCAAATGCGATACCGACTCCATCGACGACCGTGGTCGCGGCAGTCAGGAAAAAACGGCGTTCCGGATCCGTACCATCATTAGCCATGGGTGACGCCGTGCGGCACGATTTATTGCCCTCCCTACACTTCTCATTCTTCTTTGGCGAATGTAAAGATTATATCATCAAAAGATCCGACCGGATCCGGTCCCAACTAGTCTTTACAACGAGCGATGAGAACCCTGAAATTCCTATTTCAATCTGTGATCATCGGACTCGTAGTGGCTTTCATGATCCTCGTCCTACGTCCTATATCGAAAGGTAACGATGATTCCCTTACAAAGCCGACAGCGACACAGACCGCTTCTGCGCCATTGTCTTTTGCTGGCGCAGTGGAATCCGCCGCCCCCGAGGTGGTTAATATTTATACATCGAACTACGTAACCCGGCGCCGAAACCCTCTACTGAACGATCCGATATTGATGTGATCACCAGCATCAACGGTTTGCTGATTATCGATGCGCGTGAAGCAGTGGACGTGATATCGAGTTTCGAGCCCGGCACTGTGATCGACCTAACTATCATCCGCGATGGAACAACCATAAAAATAAAGACGAAAGTGGCAGAACGACCGACAGCCTAGTCGTTAAAGCTCGACCAAACTTTCCTGCAACACGGTCAAGAATCGTTCAGTTTCCTCCGGCAACCCAACTGTCACCCGCAAACAGTTCTCGACCAAGGGATGCATTCCATCCAGACATTTGATAAGCACGCCGTGCGCTCGCAAACGAGCGTGCAAGTATTGGGCAGGGACCGAAGTGGAGAACATCAGAAAATTAGCTTTGCTCGGCCATACTCGGATCCCTTCGATACTGGTCAGCCGCGTGTAAAGAGCGTCTCTGTGTTCACGGATTTTTTCTGCTTGCGCATCCAGCACTTCTACGTGCTCCAGCATGAATGCCGCCGTTGCCTGCGACAACACGCTCAGATTGTAAGGCATGCGCAGTTTCTCGATCTGCTCTAACCAATCCTGATCACCGAACAGCCATCCGACACGTATCCCAGCCAAACCTAGCTTGGACAAGGTTTGCATGATTAAAACGTTCTTGTACTTTTGTAGTAGATCAATATTGCTCCTACAGGCGAATGGGTAGTAGGCCTCATCCAACACCGTCAACCCTGGACATGCTGCAATGATCCGCTCTATGTCATCCCGATCGAAAAGATTCGCGGTCGGATTGTTCGGATAAGCTAAGAACACCAAGGCGGGTCTGACCCGCTCAATTTCTAACAGCATGGCGTCGACATCGATGCTGAGATCGCTCTGGCGCAGCGGCACTCCCACAAACGGCAACCCCAGCCACGTGGCGACCTGCTTGTAAACAACGAAGGTGGGTTCCGGTGCGAGTATCGGCCGACCTGAACCAGCGATGCAAAGCACCAACATTTGGATCAATTCATCAGAACCGTTACCCATTATCAATTGCTGCCCAGCACCGAGTGTCAAATAGGTACGCAGTGCTTCCTTCACTCGCACAGCTCGGGCATCGGGGTAACGATTGAGATCAAGCCCACGCATCTCTGCCAACCACAGTTCGGTAAGTTCAGCTGGCCACTTATAAGGATTCTCCATCGCGTCTAGCTTGATGAAGTCACCCGCATCAGGTACAGCGTACGGTGCTGCTTCGAGCAAACCTGGTTGTAGCAGTTTGGAGACGCGCCGATTACTCATGAGCGTCATTGCACCGGTACTCCGCAGAACGGGCGTGCGCCGTTAAGCCCTCAGCACGTGCCAACACGGCGGCGGTAGCACCTAACGCGGCAGACCCGAGCACTGAACTCTTAATGCGCGAACTCCGATTATGAAAGACGAATACACCTAACGGCGAAGAGAACCGAGCACTACGGCCTGTCGGCAAAACATGATTCGGCCCGGCGCAATAGTCTCCCAACGCTTCCGCTGTGTAACGACCGAGAAAGATTGCGCCGGCGCTGTGCACTTTATCGACCAGAGCTTCGGGGTCGGTTACCGATAACTCGAGGTGTTCCGGCGCAATATCGTTCACTAACGATATTGCTTCGTCGAGATCTCGTACCTCAATCAGCGCTCCGCGACTGCTTAGCGCTTTTTCGATGATCGCAGCACGATCCATCGTCGGTAGCAATCGATCGATGGCCACGCCGACAGCGTCGAGAAACTCCGCATCGGGGCACAGCAAGATCGCCTGCGCTTGTTCGTCATGTTCGGCCTGCGAAAAAAGGTCCATGGCGATCCAGTCAGGTTCAGTTGCACCATCGCAGACGATCAGAATCTCAGATGGGCCGGCGATCATGTCTATACCTACTGTGCCGAACACCTGTGCTTTAGCCGTTGCAACGTAAATATTTCCGGGCCCAACGATCTTGTCGACCTGCGGTATCGTGGCCGTCCCAAACGCTAGCGCCGCGATGGCCTGCGCACCACCAATTGTAAAGACGCGATCAACGCCCGCAATCCCGGCAGCCGCTAGGACTACCGGCTCAAGCTTTTCATCGGGTGTTGGCACCACCATGATCACTTCACCGACGCCGGCTACCTTGGCCGGCACGATATTCATTAATACACTTGAGGGGTAAGCTGCTTTCCCGCCCGGCACGTACACGCCGACGCGCTTTAGCGGCGTTATCCTTTGTCCGAGCACAGTACCGTCCGGCTCGGTGTAACTCCATGATTCCTGAAGCTGGTGCTCGTGAAATCTTCCGATCCGACTGGTCGCTTCCTTCAGCGCCAGACGCAAACCTGGTTCCAAGGACTCCGCGGCGGTCTCGATTAGCGATGCCGGAACTTCCAATTGACTCGCCCCAGAAAGCTCGCGCCGATCAAGTTCATTGGTGTATTTAAGTAGTGCGTCGTCACCCTGTTCGCGCACCGTTGTGAGGATCTCGCGAACGGTTTCGGCCACTTTTTCGTTGTCCTCCACAAGGGAGTTCCGCAGTACATGCAACTGAGCGGGAAAAGCACTCTCACGAGTGGAATAGCGCCCGATTTTCACCTTCTCACTCTCCCACAACCGTGCGAAGATCTTCAATTAATGTCTGGATTTTTTTGTGCCTCAATTTCATCGCTGCCTTGTTGACGATAAGCCGTGAGCTTATCTCCACTATAGTTTCCAACGGCACAAGACCGTTGGCTTTAAGTGTGTCTCCGGTATCAACCAAGTCAACGATTACATCTGCCAAACCCACTAACGGCGCAAGTTCCATCGAACCCGACAGTTTGATTGGCTCGATTTGTACTCCCTGAGTAGCGAAATACCTGCGGGTCACATTCAGGTATTTGGTGGCCACCCGCATCCGAGCACCATTACTCACCACGTCGCCGTTTCCAGCGACCATCAATCGACACCTGGCGATACCCAAATCCAACGGTTCGTAGACACCGTTGTCGTCACGCTCTAGCAGAACATCCTTGCCGGCGATGCCGAGCTCTGCCGCGCCGTACTCTACGTAAGTGGGAACGTCGCTCGCCCGGATGACAACCAATTTTATATCGTCGCGATTGGTATCCAACACCAGTTTTCGCGAATGTTCCGGATCGTCGCGGGGCACGATGCCCACGCGCGCCAACAGGGGCAACGACTCAGACAGAATGCGTCCCTTCGAAACCGCAATTTTAATCTCGTCATTCATCACATGTTTCTTCATTCGGCAGTCCTATCAACGCGGAACACGCTTAATTTGAGCACCCAACTGCGACAGTTTTTCCTCGATCGTTTCATAGCCCCGATCGATATGGTAAATCCTATCGACGTGAGTTTCGCCCGTGGCAACCAGCCCAGCCAGCACCAACGATGCTGATGCACGAAGATCCGTCGCCATGGTAGGCGCCCCGGTCAGGTTGCTGACACCATTAGTGAACGCCGTATTCCCCTCCAACCGTACTTGTGCCCCCATCCGTTGTAATTCCAGTACATGCATGAAGCGATTCTCGAACACCGCTTCGGTGATTTGCCCAGTCCCATGTGCAACACAGTTGAGTGCAGTGAACTGTGCTTGCATATCCGTCGGAAACCCCGGATAGGGCGAAGTACGCACATTGATTGCAGTGGGGCGACTTCCATTCATGTCCAACGTGATCCAATCCTCGCCGGTTTTAATCGATGCTCCAGACTCCGCCAGCTTAGCCAACACCGATTCCAGTAACTCCGGGCGTGTGTTCTTTACTTTTATCCGCCCACCGGTCATCGCGGCCGCAACCAGGTAGGTACCGGTCTCAATCCGGTCGGGCAAAATCTCATAGCGGGTTCCGTCCAAACTCTCTACGCCATCAATAACGATGGTGTCCGTGCCGGCACCATGGATCTGCGCCCCCATACTAATGAGGCAATTTGCAAGATCCACAACCTCAGGTTCACGTGCCGCATTTTGGATGGTAGTCCGCCCGTCGGCTAGCGTCGCCGCCATCATCAAATTCTCGGTACCCGTGACGGTTACCAGATCCATATGGAGAAGCGCGCCCTTCAGTCGCTTGGCCGATGCGCGGATGTACCCACTTTCAACATTTATGTCGGCACCCATCGCAGCAAGCCCCTGAAGATGCAAGTTGACTGGACGCGAGCCGATTGCACAACCACCAGGCAGGGAAACATCTGCCTTGCCGTAGCGCGCCAGTAGCGGACCAAGCACCAAGATCGAAGCGCGCATGGTTTTCACTAACTCATAAGGCGCGAAAAATTCCCGAATAGTGCCGCTATCCACCTCGATGTGCATGCGCTCATCGACGGTTAATTGAAGCCCCATACGGCCCAGTAACTCCATCGTTGTTGTGATGTCGTGCAAATGCGGAACGTTGCCAATAGTTACCGGGCCCTCGGAAAGCAGGGTCGAGGCAAGTATCGGCAGGGCAGCGTTCTTGGCGCCCGAAATGCGAATTTCCCCATCCAATGGAACGCCGCCCGCAATGATGAGCTTATCCACTGGTTGGGCCTCTACAGCGCAAATTTCTGCCGGTAGGCAGGATTACAATTAGCTCAGTACCTGGAGCTTAGACGCCGTTTCCCACTGACTAGGCGTATAGGCCTGGATAGACAAGGCGTGGATGTCGCCACCCATGCGACCACCCAGAGTGCCGTAGACCAGTTGGTGTTGTTTTACCATGTTGAGACCTTCGAATACCTCACTGACCACGATTGCGCTGAAGTGAGAACCGTCGCCGTCCACCCTTATCTCCGCGCAATCGATCCCCGTAGCAATCAGTGTCTTTATCTCATCCGGCGTCACTATAGCGCTGCTCCTGTCTATTTACTTCGCGGCCCGTGAAGCCAAATCATTAACCAAGGCTTCGAGACCGTTCTGACGTATCTCCGACGCAAAGGACGCTCGATAAGTCGCTATTAAACTTACACCGTCTACCGAAACGTCAAATACTTTCCAGTTACCATCCTTCGCATGCATCTTATAGGTTATAGGTGTCGGCACACTGCCAGGCTGATTGATCTCGGTCTTCACCGTGACTAGCTTAGCAGGATCAGAATTCCCCACCGGGAAGTAGGTAATGGTCTGATCGGAATATTCGAGCAGCGCTGTCGCATAGGTTCTTACCAAAAGATTCTTGAACTCGAGAACAAAGCGCTTTTTCAACTCCAGATCAGCACTTTTCCAGTTTTTGCCCAATACCCACTGGGACATACGCGGAAAGTCAAAATGCGGCACGACCTTTTCGTCGACTAGTTGGTACAACCGTGCAGGATCAGCACCCAAGCCTTCTCTGTCTTCCTTGATGCGGTTCAGCACCGATTCGGCGGTAGCTTTGATGACGTCTTCCGGTACTCCAGTCACTGCTGGGACAGCGCTACTTAAAGAACCGGCTACTAGAAGGCACAGAGCAAGCAACGTTGTTCTCATTAATATTCCCTTTCTATCCACGTTTTCTCTAATTGACCATAGGCCGATATCGGCTTTAAGCCATTCGAACGTCGTAAGTGTAATGCAGGACAATGCGGCTCGCCAGAACCTAGGCACACAACAGTGGCAAGGAATTGGACAACGCAAACGCCCCAAAGTGCTAGAATTTAACGCACTCTGAACCTAAGGCTTGTCGATATGGATCTCCGCATCACCACCGTAATACTGCTCCTAGGCTACGCTGTGACAGCCGCTGCCCGCACCGACGCACCGTTGGAAGCGACGCTGTATTTCATCGAACCTGCCGACGGTGCTGTGCTAGAGAGCCCGCTAAACGTGAAATTCGGGTTGCGCGGCATGGGTGTGGCACCGGCTGGGCTCGATGCGCCCAAAACTGGGCATCACCATTTGTTGATCGATGCAGCACTACCCACCCCCGATTTTCCGATCCCCAACGATGGAAACCGCCGCCATTTCGGCGGCGGCCAAACTGAAGCGACTATTAGGCTGTCCCCTGGAAATCACACCCTCCAGCTCTTACTCGGGGATCACCTGCATATACCGCACAACCCGCCGGTCCAATCCGAAGTGATCAGCATTACTGTTCGCGAACCGAAATAGGGGCGTGAACCCAAAACTTCCAAACGCCCACCTCCCTCTCTAGGACGAGCCGCGCTCTTACACGAGCGATTTACCATTGGTCCTGCTCCGCTGAACACCAAGTCCAAAATGAGCGAGCCAGGGAGTTCTATACTGAAGGGAGGCCAGC
>CAZBOQ010000091.1:0-3778 GCA_964493555.1 uncultured Gammaproteobacteria bacterium
GATCTTGACCAAGGGTATGAATGCAGGTCCCGGTGCGGCGAGAGGAAAGATCGTATTAGACCCACAAATAGCCGTGGAGATGAAGGCCGCGGATCCGGGGGCTGAGATTATTCTGGTGCGACAGGAGACGAATCCGGACGACCTCGCCGGCATGCTCGCAAGCCGTGGCGTACTGACCAGCCGTGGGGGGCGCACCTCGCACGCCGCACTTGTAGCGCGACAATTCGGGATCCCAACCGTCTGTGGTTGTAGTGAGCTGAAGATCGATCACAGGACAAAAAGTGTTTCTGCGAATGGCAGGACGCTCGCGGAGGGCGACTGGATTTCGATCGACGGGAGTGATGGCGTGGTTTACGCGGGTAAGCTTGCGACTGAGCCTGCTACGGAGATCGGCGAAGGCGCGACTTTAATGGAATGGGCGGATTCGTTTCGCTTACTCAAAATCCGTGCGAACGCGGATACGCCAGGCCAGGCTGCGGAGGCAGTCGCACTCGGTGCGCAGGGGCTAGGACTATGTCGCACGGAACACATGTTCCTTGGGGAGCGCGTGCCTCTGGTACGCAAGCTTATCCTTGCCGATGATGAGCGCGGGCAGGGTGCGGCCCTCGCCGCCTTGCTACCCCTGCAGCAGGAGGACTTTAAGGGCATTTTCACTGTAATGGCTGGGCGCCCCGTCACCATCCGGCTTCTCGATCCTCCCCTGCACGAGTTCATGCCTGCCGAGAGGGATCTGATGGCCGACATCAATCGGTTGGAAGGCGACGAGGAATCAGCGCCGGAACTTGCTGACCTGTATAAGATGCTCTCTGCAGTGCGAAACATGCATGAGTCCAATCCGATGATGGGCTTGCGGGGCTGCCGCCTTTCTGTCGTCACGCCTGGTATTGTGGAGATGCAGGTCACGGCCATCATTCGGGCTGCATGCAGTGTTAAGAAAGAGGGACTCGACGTCATGCCGGAGATCATGATCCCATTGGTTAGCCACGTGAACGAATTGAAGTGGGTAAAAGAACGTCTGGATCGCACAGCACAGGAAACGATGCAGGCGGAAGGGGTCGAGATCGACTACACAGTCGGTACCATGATCGAAACCCCGCGTGCTGCAATAACCGCTGGAGAGATCGCGACTGAGGCTTCGTTCTTTAGTTTTGGGACGAATGATCTCACTCAATTGACCTTCGGGATTAGCCGGGATGACGCAGATAAGTTCATGTATCGTTACATTGACGAGACGATACTGCGGGAGGACCCAACTGAATCTATTGATGAGGCTGGTGTTGGTCGCCTGATCGAACTATGTGTGGATGAGGCACGCGCGGTCAAACCGGAACTGAAACTGGGTCTCTGCGGAGAACACGGTGGCGATCCGCGGTCTGTGGCGTTCTGCCATGACCTGGGAATGGAGTACGTAAGCTGTTCGCCGAAACGCTTACCGGTCGCGAGGTATGCCGCGGCGCAGGCGGCGCTTACGGAAAAATTAAATGTAAAGTTAAACACCGCACAGAACTAGTTGGTTCTTGCGGCGGAAGGGACTAGTTATTAGGGGACAAGCTGCACATCTGAATTCGGCAATGTAGGTGCGCCGCCACACAAACGGCGCAGTTCTGGCATGCACTCCTCAGCAAACAGGGTCATGTTCTCTTCAGTTTCTTCCGTGCTGTAGCCGGCACCCTCGAACCAGGCGTTGAAGAAAAAGTCGTCGTAGCCACAGAATTCTTTGATACGCATCAGTTTTTCTACCACTTGTTCCGGTGTGCCAACAATGGCGATCTCCTTATCCATCAGCAGATCGGCGGTAACTTTCATACTCATGTCGTACATCGGTTCATCCAGATCTGACAGAACAATCGCGAATCCAAACGGCGCAAGGTAATCCCAGATCTGTTCCAGGGCGGTTTTGTAGCGTTCGATACGTTTTTGTTCATCCTGCCCCGGCGGTATGACGTGCACGTAGCGGCAGCAACCGAAGCCTCGATGTTTTTCAGCGTCCCAGCCAAACTTGAGTGGACCGCGATCTAATCGGTCGGGCCAGGCATTTCTCTCCGCCTCCTCGAAGTATATGTCGATATTGCGTTTCAGGCGCGACAAGGGCTCGGGCGAGGTGTAGGCATTTATTTTCTGTTGCGCAGCCCAGCGGATCGAACGTTCACTAGTCACTGGGATCCATACTTGCGGATGTGGTTTCTGCAACGGTTGCGGAAACACGCTTATCTCTTTGAGCGTGGTTGTTGCTGCCATGACAGGTGGTCCGCCTGAGTACAAATCTGGCTTGCCAATTTTGAGGATATCCTCTGTGTTGCGTTCCACATTCGGCAGATCGAAATAGGCCATGGTCGATTTGTGATGCCATTTGGTATACGAAGGTGGAAGAGTGAAAAACTCGCCCTGGTGAGAGAAGGATTTCTCGGTCCACGCCTTCATTATTATTTCGAAAGCTTCGGCGAAATACGATCGGTTGCGCTCCTGATCTTGAACACCGGAGCGATAGGTGGCGCCGTAAAGTTCAGCTTCCCGCGGCTGAGTGCCGCGCCCGATACCAAACTCAAGTCGACCGCCGCTTATTACATCGAGCATTGCGGCTTGTTCGGCAATGCGACATGGGTGCCACCAGGCGATGATGTTCGCCATTTGTCCGAGTCGAATGCGCTTGGTCTGTGCCGCGATAGCCGTCTGCGCCAGTAACGGGCTGGGGCTGAACTCGGCCCCTTCCTGTTCGAAATGATGTTCAGTCATAAAGTAGTAATCGTAGCCAAGTCGCTCAGCTAATATCCCCTGTCGGACTTGGCCTAACAGAACGCGTTGATTGCTCTCGTGTACCTGTTCCAGTGATCCGTCGTGTACGAGAACACCGGACGGCGTGGTGACCGTGGGTAAGTCGGAAGCGCCGTTGTGCAAAATGCCAATCTCGATCATCACTTAATCCCCTCTAAGCTGAGCGTGGTGTGAACACCAATGATAAGGACTACCCTCGGCGGTCATCGATCTAGTAGGCTAAGTAGCCATGCACGATATCACGAAACTTGATGCAACCACGCTCTGTACGGCGGTGCGTTCAGGTCAACTCTCTCCAGTGGAGATTGTCGACGCGGCAGTTGTAGTCATAGAGCGACTTAATCCGTCTTTGTTGGCTTTCTGTACATTAACTATAGACGCAGCGCGGCGCCAGGCCCGCAATGTGGAGCAACGAGTGGCGATGGGAGAGCCGGTGGGGCCGCTCGCTGGTGTGCCGGTTAGCATTAAAGACCTGATTTTTACCGCTGGTGTGCGGACCACTGGCGGTAGTACCGTCTACGCGGATTTTGTTCCCCAAGAAGACGATGTGGTGGTAGAACGTCTTCGTGCGGCGGATGCGCTGATACTTGGCAAGACTAATGTCTCTGAGCTTGGTTTCAGTCTGACTGGTGACAATCCGGTATTTGGCACGACGCGGAACCCCTGGGATTCATCCTTAACGTCGGGGGGGTCCAGTGCGGGCGCTGCGGTAGCAGCGGCGACCGGCATGGCCCCGATCGGGATCGGCGGCGATGGTGGTGGATCGATCCGCGTACCGGCCGCGTTTTGCGGGTTATTCGGGTTCAAGCCCTCGATGGGTCGGGTGCCTCTTTACCCCGGTTGTCGGGATGAAAAATTACCAGGACTTTCGGGTTGGGAATCGCTCGAACACATTGGTCCGCTAAGCCGAACGGTCGCCGACGCAGCGCTGACCATGTCCGTGATCGCCGGGCCAGATCCCCGTGATCGTCATTCGTTGCCTGATTCGAAAGAACCGTGGTTCGCG
>CAZBOQ010000092.1:0-3606 GCA_964493555.1 uncultured Gammaproteobacteria bacterium
CAACACGAGGCCGGTTATGAGGGCATATTGCATGAATTCCCGATTACCTAACAGCTCCCCATAATAGTGAAGCACTCGTACTAGTGCGAGTGCTTCACTACGGTTGCGGTTCGTTTCGGGTAGCCATGAGACAATAAACAAGGTCGCTAAAGAACCGATGCCGAACACCACAAAAAAGTTCACTCGCCAACCGAATAAAACGTGGATATAACCGCCGAGCAAAGGAGCAACAGCTGGGGTGACGGACAAGGCAACACCGAGGATCGCTAGCGCGCGCACCCGTTCTTTTTTGTCAAAAACGTCGTAGAGGATTGCGTACCCCATGACTGCTTGTGCGGCAGCCGAAGTTCCCAGTAACACGCGGGCGAGGATAAGTTGTTCGATAGATTGCGCGAGGGCGCAACCCAGCGCGCAGACACAGAAAGCCACCATCCCGCCGATGATCACTGGACGGCGACCGTAACGATCCGAGACGGGCCCGTAAAGAAGCTGGGCCAATGCATATCCCAACAGGTTTAAACTCATTGTGAGTTTGACCAATTCTGGGGAGGTGCCAAAAATTTTCGGTAAATGCGGCAGACTGGGTGCGTACAGATCCGTAGACATGATGCTTGCCGAAGCGGCCAACACTAGGAGTCCGAGTATTAGCTGGGGGCTGTCGCTTTTAGAGATCTCGTTGGGCATGTTGAATTCTAAGTCCAGCCGTTATTGTAAACGCCACGGTAACCTGTGCGGCTCCCATGTTGTTTAGAGAACCGGAAGAGAGTAGCGTGCGGAAATACTGCAGATCAGATCACCTTTAAAGGGTTAAGCGATGAGTGAACCAGCAGCCGTGATTTCAACGGACCGAGGCGGCATCCCGGATTTGGAGGCATATTTCATGCCGTTCACTTCGAATCGGGCATTTAAACTGGATCCTAAACTGTTCGTGGGTGCGAAAGGTATGTATTACACCACCGCGAACGGTCGACAAGTGCTGGATGGCTTGGCCGGTTTATGGTGCTGTAACGCTGGTCACTGCCATCCAAAGATTGTCGCCGCGGTGCAGGAACAGGTGGCGACTATGGATTACGCGACGGCTTTTCAAATGGGTCATCCGCTGGCGTTCCAGCTTGCGGAACAGATCGGGTGCTTGACGCCGGACGGCTTAGAACACGTGTTTTTCACCAACTCCGGGTCCGAGGCAGTCGATACAGCGCTAAAAATTGCATTGGCTTATCACCGAATTCAAGGCGAAGGCCAGCGTACCCGATTGATCGGGCGGGAGAAAGGCTACCACGGCGTCGGTTTTGGCGGCATTTCAGTGGGCGGTGTCACCGCGACCCGGAAAATGTTTCCCGCCTCGTTGCTTCCCGGCGTAGATCATTTGCCGCACACCCATAACATCGGCGAATCGGCTTATAGCCACGGGCAGCCTGAATGGGGTGCCCATTTGGCCGACGATTTGGAACGTATTTTAGCGTTACACGATCCCTCCACTGTAGCCGCCGTAATACTCGAGCCTGTACAGGGGTCAGCTGGCGTTATTGTGCCACCGAAAGGATATTTGCAACGCATAAGAGAGATCTGTGACCAACACGGGATCCTGCTGATATTCGACGAGGTCATTACTGGTTTCGGTCGACTGGGCAGCAATTTCGCATCGCAATACTTTGACGTCACTCCGGATTTGGTCACCATGGCAAAAGGCCTGACCAGCGGCGTCATACCTATGGGTGGCGTAGCCATGCGCAACGGGATCTTCGACTCTTTCATGACAGGGTCTGAGGATGCCATCGAGTTCGCCCATGGCTACACTTATTCTGGGCATCCGGTTGCGGCATCAGCAGGACTCGCGACTTTAGCTGTATATGCCGAGGAGGGATTGTTCGACCGCGCGAAAGTCTTAGAGAGCGTGATGGAAGAGGCAGTGCACAGCCTGAAAGGGCTCCCGCACGTGATTGACATTCGCAACATCGGTTTGATTGGTGCGGTCGAGCTAGAGCCCATTCCCGGAATGAGCACCAGAAGAGGAATGATGGCGTTTCGACAATGTTTCGATGCTGACGTCCTAGTGCGCTCCACCGGTGATACTATTGCTGTTGCGCCACCGCTGATCGTCAGTGAGGCGGAGATAGAGAGAATTTTCGATACATTGCGAAAGGTTTTGACTGCGTTGGATTGAAGCGTGCTTAAGTGATCGTGTTTGATAGTCTACGGAAGAAACTTACAGCACGCCGGCTAGCAAGATGCTTTTCGGTTGCTGATTTGCGTCAGCTGACAAAACGCCGTTTGCCAAAGCCGATTTTCGGTTATATGGATGGGGCGGCCGATGATGAGGTGACTTACCGACGTAATTCTGCAGCTTTTGCCGATTACGATTTACATTTTCGGAGTCTAGTCGATATTTCAGAGGTCGATTTGAGCACGACGGTGCTCGGAAAACATCTCGATCTGCCAATTATCCTCTCTCCCACAGGTTTGACCCGGTTGTTTCATCACGAAGGCGAGCGTGCAGTAGCACCGGCGGCGGCACGTGCAGGGACTATCTATACGCTTTCGACCATGTCGAGTGTTTCTATTGAAGATGTTGCCATGTCCTCGCTTGGGCCAAAATGGTTTCAGATCTATGTGTTCAAGGATCGCGGTTTGCTCAAAGAGTTTTTTGACCGTTGCCGCGCCAGTGGCTACCACGCTCTGTGTCTGACAGTTGATGTACCCGTACCTGGTAATCGTGAGCGCGATCTGCGTTTTGGTTTGAGCGTCCCGCCGGAGATTCGAGTGAGTACCGTGCTCGACGCTGCCCTGCGCCCTTCGTGGTCGTGGAATTATCTTACTTCACCGCCATTCAGTTTCGTCAATGTCGCTCACCGTGCGCCGGGCGGTGACCTAAGCGGAGTCATGTCATACATCGGAAGCCAGTTTGATCCCACGATTACCTGGGACGATGCACGCTGGATGATCGAACAATGGAACGGACCATTTCTAATCAAGGGCATCGTCCGGCCGGATGACGCGAGACGTGCTGTGGAGATCGGCGCACAGGGCATAATAGTTTCAAACCATGGCGGCCGGCAGCTCGACCATTCGCCGGCGCCACTCGATGTGTTGCCGAGAATTGTTGACGCGGTGGGCAATGATGTCGAGGTTTTGCTTGACGGTGGCATAAGGCGTGGCACTGATGTGATTAAGGCGTTAGCGTTGGGTGCCCGTGCTTGCATGATCGGTCGCGCCTATCTGTACGGCTTGGGTGCGGGTGGGGAGGCGGGTGTGGATAGGTCGTTGCAGCTGCTGCGCGACGAACTGCTGCGTGATATGCAGCTGCTCGGTGCGACAAGGTTAGCGGAATTGAATAGTAGTTTTGTGGAACGTCGAGTTATAGGGCGTAATTAAGTTCGCTTTTCCAGTGGCTTCGTAACGCTAATTTGCTGGCTGGACAGAAGATGGGCGAAACTGGCACTTTTTGGAATGAGCTAGAGCCTACTCTAAAAACGGAGCCAGGGTGGGGATGTATCTGGTGGGCGCGCTTATGAACTCCGGCTAACGGCCTTAGCATGGGCCAATACCGGGGGCAGGATCAAACCCAGTGCCGTCCCGAAGAACACCATGGCCAGCCAGACGACACTG
>CAZBOQ010000093.1:0-1796 GCA_964493555.1 uncultured Gammaproteobacteria bacterium
GAACGTGCAATGTGACAACATCCGCTCGCAGCACTTCGGCCAGTGGCGAGAATTTACGGGCCACTCGACCTTCGAGCAGCGGGTCGTTTACCTTACATGTGATCTCCAGCAGCTCGAGACGCTCGACCAAGCGAGTGCCGATTTCTCCGTAGCCGACTACGCCAACTGAAAAATCTTGTAATTCACAGCCGCGCAATTCACACAACGCCGCCAACACGCTCAACACATACTCCGCTACCGAGACCGCGTTCGAGCCCCGTGCATCGGCGAACCCAATGCCGCGCTGTTCGAGATACTGAGTATCGACGTGTTCCATGCCACTGGTCGCAGAACCGACCCACTTAACAGGAGTATTATCGAGTAACGCAGCGTTTACTTTGGTCTGCGAGCGTGTAAGCAGAATGTCCGCGCACGCCAAACGTCCAGCATCGATGTTGCGCCCGGTTTCAAGCGAGACATCGCCAAACTGCTCAAACGCCTCAGCAACGAAGGCAATATTACGGTCGGCAACAATATTCACTGAGCGCGCCTTGGGGCCGGCGCTCGGTCATGGCCGATTGTCGATCTCGGCCCCTTCCTTGATTACCGGCATGAGATCCGCCTTGGTAATACCTAGCGCTAGCGCGGTGGGGCTAGCGACAAATAGGGAAGAGTATGTGCCGATAAACACACCCATGATCAGCGCCGTCGCAAAAGAGTGAATTACTTCTCCGCCTAGAAAAAACAACGCAAACAACACCAGTAATGTGGTAATCGACGTCATAATGGTACGCGCCAGAGTCTGGTTCAACGACTTATTCACAACGTCGACTGGTGGACTTTTGCGGATCTTGCGAAAGTTCTCCCGGATCCGATCGAACACAACAATAGTGTCGTTCAAGGAATAACCGATAACAGCAAGCACCGCGGCAAGCACAGGTAAATCAAAATTGAGTTGCAGCACCGCAAATCCACCGACGACTATGACGACATCATGTACTAAGGCCGCTACCGCACCCACTGCAAATCTCCATTCAAAACGGAGCATCACATATATAAGTATCCCGATGAGTGCGTAGAGCATCGCCAAACCGCCCTGCTCGGTAAGATCCTCACCTACCTGCGGCCCAACGAACTCGATGCGACGCATATCTGCACCGGGCAGCGCCCTCAATACGTCACTACTCAACGTAGATTCATCCGGTCCCTCTCGGGGAGCGAGTCGCACAAGAACATCACGGATGCTACCGAAATTCTGAACGACAGCATCGCCAAAATCAGCGTCTTCCAGGCGCATTCGAATCTCGTCGAGATCGACCTCTTCAGAATAACCCAATTCGATCAATGTGCCACCGGTAAAATCGATGCCGAAATTCAATCCCTGAATCGCGATGGCGCCGATAGCACCGGCGAGCAACAACGCCGAAAACACCACACCGACGGGGCGTTTACTCATGAAGTCGATGCTGGTTTGTCCAAGCAGTTGCATAGCGTTAGATCGGAAGATTCTTCATGCGCCGGCCGCCGAACACGAGATTTACAACGGCACGCGTACCGAGGATGGCTGTAAACATGGAAGTAATGATCCCCAGCGACAGGGTTACTGCGAATCCCAAAATTGGTCCAGTACCAAAGGCCAATAACACCAACGCAGCTATCAAAGTCGTGATGTTAGCATCGGCGATGGTTGAAAATGCCCGTTCATAGCCTGCGTGGATGCTCGCTTGGGGCGAATTGCCGTTGCGGAGTTCTTCGCGGATCCGCTCGAATATGCGCACGTTTGCATCGACCGCCCTGCCACCCGACAAACCGCTTCC
>CAZBOQ010000094.1:0-2796 GCA_964493555.1 uncultured Gammaproteobacteria bacterium
TTGTTAAATAGATCTCACATATACTCTACATTTATCATAATCTGTCCATTATGATGGCGATTGGGGAGTATCCGCCACTTGATTCCAATCGCATCACGCTCCACCCAAGTAAGAAAGAGCAGTACGTAATACAGGTTCCGGTTATTCATTATAAAATGCATGACTACACCAGAGCGATGGTGAAACACATGCGCAACTGTGCCAATCGGCTTTATCGTTCGCTCGGCGCCGACGACATCTATGAGATGGTGGACATGATGCCCGGTACCCACAACATGGGCACCGCGCGCATGGGGCACGATCCTGAGCACAGCGTGTGTAACGCTTGGGGGCAATCCCACGATGTCGACAACCTATTCATCACCGATGGCAGTCTTTTCCCCACGGCGGGTTGTGAGAATCCCACTATTACGATCGTTGCGCTTGCCTTACGGCAAGCGGAGTACCTGACAAGCCTGAAGCACAACGGGCAGATCTAACCCGTGTCTGATAAGCGTTTTGTGTCATGAACAATTCGGCCGTCAACCATGCTCAACAATGATTTGAGGTTCGGCAAACGCTCGATGTCACAGGTCAGCGGGTCGCCGTCCAAGACCACCAATTCCGCTGCCATCCCCGCAGCAATAGTTCCGCGGCTGCCTTCCTCCCAGTTCATATAGTGGGGCGCCTGACAGCAGATACGTAATACTTCCTCACGCTCCAGATGGCTCTCGCCGACCTGTCGTTGCCCTACCCCGTCCCAGCGCGCCAGCGCCGACCAAGCGGTAAACAACATCGACGGGGGCACATTATCTGTACCCAACGCGATAGGAATACCCGCATCCAGAACTTCCCGTATCGGCACCGCCTTCTGACCAAACTTGGTCAGGTGCAGTTCCTTTGCTTGTGAATAGATGAATGATGGCGTCAGCGTAATGATTAAGCCAAGTTCACGGATACGGCGGAGTTGCCGCGCGGTTACCCTGGTTAAATGAAAGGCAATGCAGCGTAAATCACCAATCGGCGCCTGCTTGTTGATTTCCTCGAGCATATCCAACGTACTGTCCACGCTGTAACGCGGTGGTTGCTCGGCGATCAAGAAATGCAATCGCATCTTCTGCTTGACCGCTTCGATTCCGACTTCGACGAATTCTGAGTTGGTAAGCGCCTGCGCAAACTTCCCTGCCCATGCTTCGTAGGGATAATCGCGCGCGATTGGCGCGGCGATCTTCGGATCGGCATGATCGAGACTAACCCCAGAGATGCGGAAGTTATCGCTCCCCGTACCGCGACCACCCGCTGACGGCGCCCATTGGCGAAGCAAATCGCTGAGTCGCTTACGATCCATTGCCGAGGACGGCACGCTCAACGGCGCAGCCATGCGAACCTTGAGCTCCCCTTGCTCGTCGATTTCACGATAGGCACGCAGCAATGCGGGCGTCAGCCCGTGTGCGTCATAGCCTGAAGTAGTGCCGAGGGCGCTGTACATTTTTGACCCACGCCGCACCGACTCAAGTCGATCAGCAAAGGTGAAGCGCGGAACACTTCGAAACAAGGTGTATTCAAGCAGCGAGGTTCGATTGGTCTCGAGGAACAATCCTGTCGGAATGCCTTTACGATCGCGAACGATCTGGATGTTGTACGGATCAGGCGTGGCGGCAGTAATACCAGCCCGTGCTAACGCCAAACTGTTGGCAACCGCTGGAAACGGTGGCCGACTCCACCAACCCCACACGCTGCGGATGTACACCGGGTTATCGGGCGCAGCGTTGTCCAGATCGTGACGATTGGGAAAGCGTCCCTCTGCCAGCATTTTCCTGTCGTTCACATAATCGAACGGCGGCATGCCCATGGGCATGAACACAATCCATTCTCCCGGCTTTGTGCTTCTTGCGGCTTTGGCAACACGCTGGACTATCGCGGCGACTGAGTCTGCGCCGACTAGGGACTTGCCACCCAGGGTTTTTAAACCCTCCCGGTCCATATGCGGATGGGTGTCGAAAAAGCCGGGCAAGAGCGCATTGCCCTGTAGGTTGATGCGTCGCGCTTCGGGGGGCACCCGCGCTTGCAGGTCGGCTGTCTCTCCAACCGCAATAATGTTTGTACCGCGGATCGCCACCGCTTCGCTAATCCGCGAAGCGCCGTCCATAGTAATGACTTTGCCGTTGTAGAGAAGCAGATCGGCGCGCAGCGTAGAGCCAATCTTTGCAGAGATTGTGTCCGCAGATGTCGGACGGTTTTGTTCGCCGATCCCGAGCTGCGGAAACAACGCAGTTGCACCAAAGACGGCCAACAGACGCTGCACGAATCGACGCCGTGGAACGGCACCCTCGGTTTTTTTCCTTAGTTCACCCAGGCGTAGGCGTAGTCTGGTCATCTTCACGAACGGCAGTTTCGCCATGGTATTGTCCTCAGTCACCTCAATAACGGACTATAAACGACTCGTGCGATGCCTGCCGCCGAAGCCGTGATACGATTCGAACATCGCTCGCGCTGAGGGCTCGTCCGTCAACGGTGCATCGTTGGGCGTGTGGTGATAGGAGTCGAAGACATGAACGAACCGAGACTACACGCCAAAGTTGCCATCGTGACCGGCGCCGGCCAGGGCATTGGCAAAGCGATAGCCCGCGTATTCGCGACCGAAGGTGCGCGAGTCATGGTTGCCACCCGCACAGCAATCCATGGCGAAGATACCGTCGCCATGATCCGCGACGCTGGCGGAAAAGCGGCGTTATCCCAAGTCGATATTGGATCTCTAGCCAGTGTCGATCAGGTGATTGACGCTACTCTTACTACGTACGGCCAGATCGACATCAT
>CAZBOQ010000095.1:0-24388 GCA_964493555.1 uncultured Gammaproteobacteria bacterium
CTGAGCCAGGATCAAACTCTTCACTTAAGTTTGACATTGCTCCGAAGAGCAACAAGCTTGACTCGATAAAACTGACGCGACACTTGGTCGCGACAGCTTTACCAACAACATTGGTAAACCGCACCATCGACACAAGCGCCCACACAAATTACTCTGTTGGCTAATTATTAAAGAACTGATTGGAGGTAACCCCAACGGAGCGGCGCATTATACACCCGCGGGGAAGGTTATCAACGACCAGCTGAACTGGAATTAAGATGCTGTTTCGACGTACTTTTCTGCTTTCAAAACAATGCCGTCAGACGGTCCCTAATATAAGCCCGGCATCATCCACGATCTACGCAACTCATTTTACATAAGTCATTGTTTCTAAATACCAATTCCGTGAATAGCGCGCAGTAGAAAGATTTGGAATCAGCCCGGCGCTCTGTGATTAGCTTCTCGAAAATCACTCTTATGAATATAACTATATGTTTTTACTAATCTTTATACATAGCTGATTCGAATCCGAGAGATCCGGCGCTTGCCAACTTTGACAATCGTCTCGGTACCAACGGCAAGTTCGACGTAAGGGTCCTCCACCCTTTCACCATCGATCCTTACCGCACCCTGACCGACCAAGCGCCGTGCCTCTGAAGTGCTAGCGACGAGATCAATTTGTTTCAAGGCGCTGGCGAGTGCTACACCGCTACCGTCCGTTGTCAATTCAGCTATCGGAATATCCTCCGGAAGCGCACCACGCTGAAAACGATTGATAAATTCCGCCTCTGCTTTGGCCGCCGCACCCTTGTCGTGAAATCTAGTTACAATCTCATTGGCCAACTGCAATTTGGCATCGCGTGGATTCATACCGTCATCAACAGCGCTCTTCAACTTCGCGATGTCGTCGTTATCGCGAAAGCTGAGCAATTCAAAATACGTCCACATCAATACATCCGATATCGACATAACCTTTCCAAACATTTCATTGGCTGGTTCATCAATACCAATATAATTATTCAGTGTTTTCGACATTTTCTGCACGCCGTCAAGCCCTTCGAGTAGGGGAACTGTCATTACGATCTGCCCGGACTGCCCGAACTGCGGTTGCAAGCCACGGCCGACTAACAAGTTAAATAACTGATCAGTCCCTCCAAGCTCGACATCTGCCTCTAACGCGACCGAGTCATACCCTTGCACCAGAGGATACAGAAACTCGTGGATAGCAATTGGCTGGCGACTTCCATAACGTTTCTTGAAGTCATCGCGTTCCAGCATGCGGGCAACTGTATGCTTTGCTGCCAACTTTATAATCTCCGCCGTGCTCATCACGTCCATCCACTCGGAGTTGAAACGGAGTTCGGTGCGTTCCGGATCTAAGATTTTGAAGATCTGACGTCGATAGGTCTGGGCGTTTGCATCGATCTCATCGCGGGAAAGGGGCTTTCGCGTCGCATTTTTACCCGACGGATCGCCGATCATCCCAGTGAAATCGCCGATCAAGAAAATCGCCGTATGACCGAGATCTTGGAACTGACGCATTTTATTGATCAGCACCGAGTGACCTAGGTGAAGATCTGGTGCAGTCGGATCGAAACCTGCCTTGACCCGTAACGGCCTGTCGCCCACAAGCCTACGCTCGAGCTCGTCCTCCACGAGGAGGTCAACGACACCGCGTTTGATCAGATCTAGCATAGGGTTGGTCAGAAACAGCTCTTGGCAAAGCTTAGCACACAGGCTCGGAGTCGGTGTTGGATTGACGCAACGAACATCACACGCTATGTTTACTTCCAATAACTTCAATAAAGACCGTGATTTACCGCCGGGGAATAAAGTCCGACTATAAAATGCAGGCGCAATGGGCCGGATCTTCGCGAAATCCCCGCGCAGGTCGCCTCACGCGCCACGGTATTTACGCGCTCGGCAGTGTTGCATTGGCCATCGCGGCGTTGTCGTGGATGGCGTTTGGGCCATTACCAGGCCAGGTTAATAAAACTCCCGTCGGAAAAGAGCACATCGCTCTCGCACTACCGAGCCCTCACCGACCCACAGCGGTACCGGCAAGACGTACTGCAGAAGCCGATCTCGCAATAGAAAAAAGTGAACCCGTCGAACAGTGGACCAGCGTGACGGTGAAACCAGGTGACAACCTCTCGTTGATATTCAGTCGCCTCAAACTCAGCAAACGAGACTTACACGAAATCCTCGCGATCGGTAAGGAGACCAAAGAACTGAAACGACTCAAGCCCAAGCAGCAAATCAGATTTCTGCTCGATGAAACAAAAGGTTTCCTCAAGCTGCAACATGAACGCGATCTGAGAACGACGCTTCACGTTGTGCGAACCAAAACCGATGGTTTTCAAGCAGAATTGATTATTCTTGAGCCAGATAAGAAACTCGCAACCGCAACAGGAACGATCGAAACATCTTTATTTTTAGCTGGCCAGACAGCGCGATTATCGGACGCACTAATCATGGAGCTCGCCTCTATCTTTGGCTGGGATATTGATTTCGTCCTTGACATACGTAGCGGCGACCGATTTTCGCTGTTCTACGAACAACTTTACAAAGATGGCAAAAGGGTTGGTGACGGAGACATTCTAGCCGCCGAGTTTGTTAACCAAGGTAAGGTTTTCCGAGCGGTTCGCTATGTCGACAACGACGACAAGGTCGGATATTACTCGGAGATTGGCCTAAATATGAGAAAAGCGTTCCTCCGTACTCCAGTGAATTTTACTAGGATCAGCTCGCGGTTCAACCTGAAACGCCGCCACCCGCTCCTAAATACCATAAGGGCTCACAAGGGCGTCGACTACGCCGCGCCGCACGGTACCCCTGTGAAGGCTACCGGAGACGGGAAAGTTATTTCCATTGGTCACAACGGTGGTTACGGCAAATCCGTAGTCTTGCAACATGGTGGGATCTACAGCACGGTTTATGCACACCTGTCACGATATGTGCGGGGCATGAAAAAGGGTAGATCAATCAGACAAGGGCAAACTATCGGTTATGTGGGACAAACTGGTCTAGCGACGGGTCCACACTTGCATTACGAATTCCGTGTTAACGGTGCCCATCGTAACCCGATGACGGTGGAACTTCCGCAAGCTTCCCCAATCTCAAAACAGTATCTGGCCAATTTCAAAGAGAAGAGTGCTGAGCTATTTGCCCAACTCGATGAACTCGCCCAGCCGACTGATACAACTGATCTAGGCAAGGATGGCAGAACCGCTGCAGACGGAAACCCCGGCGCACGCCAGGCGGCCAACACCGTTAACTAAGTGGCTCCTGAGGACAGCTGTTCATGTCGGCCCACACGTAGTAGAACTTCATGAAACTTTATATCGGCCTAATGTCGGGAACAAGCATGGACGGAATCGATGCGGCACTAGTCGATTTCGAGCCTTCGCCACTAAAATTGATCAGCTATCGGCAGTTTCCCGTAGGCGATCAGATCAAGCAAGTGTTGCGCTCGGGCGAGCTATTGCCGATACGCCTGGGACAAATTGATGTTGCACTCGGATTGAGTTTTAGTGCTGCCGTAAAGGCGCTACTGAACGAAACCGGGATCGATCCGAGCCAAATCATAGCAATCGGCAGCCACGGCCAAACCATATTGCATGGCCCAAATGCCCCGCATCCTTTCAGTCTGCAGCTGGGCGATCCGAACATAATCGCAAATGAAACCGGTATCCAAACGGTGGGGGATTTTCGCCGTCGCGATCTAGCTGCCGGTGGCCAGGGTGCGCCGCTGGCGCCGGGTTTTCATGAACATATGTTCCGCCATGCCGACGTTGACCGGGCCGTGGTCAACATTGGCGGCATCGCAAACATTACGATATTGCCAGCTGCTCGCGATGCAGATGTTCTCGGCTTTGACTCAGGACCAGGCAACACATTGTTGGACGCTTGGGCACGAGAGCATCTTGGTGAGCCATTCGACACTGATGGTAGATGGGCTCGTAGCGGCAATGTGGATCTCGGCTTGATGTCGAAGTTGCTCGCGGATCCCTATTTACAACAACAAGGGCCCAAGAGCACAGGTCCTGAACACTACAACGTTCTGTGGTTAAAGAAGATCATCGACTCATCAAGCAATGCAATTTCGGCGCAAGATACCCAGGCAACGTTGGTCCACTTCACAGCCGAGACGATCACACGAGCCCTGCTGCAGCACACGCAGAACTGCCGTGAAGTATTGATCTCCGGGGGTGGTGTGCATAACGGCGAGCTGATGTCCGTCCTGTCAGATCTGCTGACTCCACGGTTATTGGCTTCCACAGCCGACTACGGGCTAGATCCTGACGCTGTCGAAGCTTGTGCGTTCGCCTGGTTAGCAAAACGCCGCTTGGAGAAAAAACCTGGAAACATGCCTTCAGTTACAGGCGCTGACAAGTCCGTAATCTTGGGCGCAGTCTACAGTGGCTAAACCCGCGGCCACCACACACTTTAGGAAGCTTAGCTTCTGATCGATCCCGCTTAGCTATGTACCGCCGAGCAGTTCACAGGACAAGGTGCGATCAAACAGAAAACGAAGACCCGCATCCGCAAGTAGTAGTGGCATTTGGGTTACGGATCACGAACTGTGCGCCTTCCAGACCTTCACTGTAGTCGATCTCAGCACCGAGCAGGTATTGAAAACTCATAGGATCTACCAAAAGCTTTACGCCAGAGTTCTCGACGACAGTATCACCTTCGGTGATGCTTTCGTCGAACGTAAAACCGTATTGAAACCCCGAGCAGCCACCACCTGAGATAAAGACTCGCAGCATCAGGGCGTCATCACCTTCCTCTTGAATCAACGTCTTGACCTTACCGGCTGCTGCGTCGGTGAAAACAAGAGGACTCGCTTGGTCCGGTGTAACGGTTTGCATTTCCATCCTATTGCTCCGACTTCTACTGGGCCACGGTACCATCTCCAGGACCGGGATTTGTACAATTCCCGAGTATTTTTGTCAAATATTCTCAGTCGCTCTCTCGACCGAGCTCACCGAATCCGCTCCGCCCACCACTTCTTTCTCGTGACCCAAGGCCAATGGCACGCGTTCCTGTTCGGACAAATGAACCAGTTTGCCATTCACTTCCGCCCCCATCGCCATCTCGATCAAACTGTAATAAACATTTCCCTCAACACGTGCCGTGGGTCCCAGTTCGATATGTTGATATGCGTGCACATCTCCATTGACGATCCCGTAGAGATGGATATGGGGCACCCGCACTTCGCCTTCTATGGTGCCGCGCTCACTCACATTCAGTACTGCGTTATCGACATCTTCAGCGTAAACATTACCCCGTACCGTACCGTCGATGTGCAACCCGGCGCTGAAAGTAATATTGCCTTCGAACCTGGTTTGCTGGCCGATCAGGGAATCGATCTTGGTTGGCTTGTGCTTTCCTCGTCTTTTTAACATGGGATCCCTCTAATTCATCACTTCCTGCCAGGAAAAACTACGTTCAACCGTACCCGGTCTACCGGTTTCGCGGGCAATAACCAGAAGCTCCCGCGGAACAAAACCATCCGGCAATGTAAACGTGCCTTCGAGCCGTTGAAAATACTTAAAATCAAACTTCAACTCTTTACCATCCAAACCAAGCAGTTCTGCCGCTTCGAGCCTGACCGCCACTCCACTGGTATTTCCTTGCAAGGCAATACTAATTTCGCCTGTTGCCGATCTATCATCCTTTACAGCGTGGGTAAGCACAAGTCTAAACTTGTACCGTCCCGCACCCAGAGCGTCTTCAACTCGAGCTCCCTGAATACGCAGTCCTTGTTCGAGTTTTCGTGTAGCGAGGATGCCTCGATAAAAATCGTTCTCCTGAGTTAACTCGAACACTTGTTGTTGAAGCTGCCCCACGAGTTCTTGAACCTCCCGCGCGGTTTGTCGATCAATCGCAATCGTACGCTCGATAAACGCTACTTGTTCGCGTAATTTTTCATTCTCTTGCGCCGTTTGTTCCGCCAACGCCGAAAGATACGCACGCTCGCGACCAGACCAATTGCGGTGGTCGAAAGCTCCCCAGTAAACATAATCGAGTAACCACCACAGTAGTAATGCCAACAAAACCGCAGCTATACCAAGGACTGCCGCGTTTCGCACAGGACGATGAAGGCGAGCGACGACACGCATTGCGAATGCGAGCTCGCTTACGGCACCAACGCCGTTGTCTCCAATCCAATGCTCTCACTGATGTCAAACATGATATTCATGTTCTGTACCGCCTGGCCGGCCGCTCCCTTGACCAAGTTATCGATCACTGAGAGCACTACTATGCGTTGGTCGTTGTACGGCCGGTGCACTGCCAGACGGCAGAAATTAGCGCCGCGAACAGAGCGCGTGTCTGGATGTGCCTGTGCCGACATCACATCGACGAAGGGCTCGTCAGCATATCGTTCGGTATACAGTCCCTGCGTATCAACGCCGTCGGGCACATCAACGTACAGCGTCGCGTGGATCCCGCGCAGCATGGGTGTGAGATGAGGAACAAAAGTCAATTCGATCGAATTCTCACCAAACCCGTTGATAATTTGCAAAATCTCTGGCCAGTGACGATGGCCATCTACACCGTAGGCGTTGAAATTGTCACTCGTTTCGCTGAAGAGGAGCTGGGTCGCCGCGCGGCGTCCAGCACCGGTAACACCCGACTTCGCGTCTGCAATGACACGTGACACGAGACCGGCCTCCACAAGGGGCAAAACCCCAAGGATAACGGCGGTGGGGTAGCAACCTGGGTTGGCTACCAATCTCGCCCGCGCGATGGCGTTTCGATTGATCTCCGGCAAACCGTAGACAGCTTCCGGCAGGAGGTCGGGCGACGCGTGATCAGTGCCATACCACTGCTTCCAAAGGTCCGCTCGGCTAAGGCGGAAGTCGGCGGCAAGGTCGATAACTCTAGCACCCTCATTAAGCAACTCCGGCGCCAACTCCATCGCTGTGCCGTTCGGAGTTGCGAAAAAAACCAGATCGCAGGCGCCCAGCACGCTCAAGTCCGGTGCCGAAAAACTGAGATTTATCACGCCGCGCAAGCTTGAAAAAACGTCCGCGATCGCAACGCCGGCCTCGGTTCTCGAGGTAACCGCAGTCAGTTTAACCTCCGGGTGGGCAGCGAGTAGACGCAACAACTCGACACCCGTATATCCAGTTCCTCCGACGACACCTACCGTAATCATGATTTTATATGGACGAAAGTTAGCACTCTATCCGGCCCTGGACGCGTTTCACTAAACCAAAGAAAAAGCGGCCGAAGCCGCTTAAAGAATCTATTTTTATTGTTAGTCTAGCGCGGTAGCGGGGGGACTCCCGGCACCACAGAACGAAGCATATTTTGCTCTCCAGACGCTGTCAAGCAATCTATTCGCCTGATTCCTGAAACTGACCCCCGGGGTGGGTGCCCAATCAGTTCGGCGAGTAACGCCTTCACAGCAACCCGGTTATCATTCCATTATGGCCCCGAGCAACCATCCATCGGGCAAATCACCTGGATTTCCATGGCATCGGGAGGTGCCGTCTGCAAGCGAGGTAGAACATGGATCAAATTGAAACTATCGCATTACTGCTTAAGATTGCCGGGGCCGATCGGCTAAATCTATACGCTACCGTGCCGGTACTGAGCGGACCCGCCTGGCCCTTACTCACCACGTTAGCTATGTTCCTGGCAGCGGCCGCGGATATCGCGACGAACCGGCCTCGCGGCGCGGAGCACCGTTACGGTAGACAGTTGGGCTTAATCAAAATTGGGACAGCTCCGACAGAAGCTACTTCCAACACGCTCAGCTGATGATGTCTTGGATTAAGGCTTTTCACCTTGTGTTCATGGTGACTTGGTTCGCCGGCTTGTTCTACTTACCTCGACTTTTCGTGTATCACGCCATGGCTGATGACGAGGTTAGTATCCGGCGATTCAAAATAATGGAGCGCAAACTCTTCTTCGGCATTATGACACCCGGTGCTATCTTAACCCTTGGTTTCGGATTGTTGCTGACCGGGCAGTCTGGTTGGACGTTTTATCTAAGTGCCGGGTGGTTTCAGCTAAAGATAGCGTTGGTGGTGGTACTGATTATCTTCCATCTCTACCTTGGGAAACTGCTCTTCGCCTTCCGCGCCGAGCGTAACAGGCACGGCCACGTATTCTACCGCTGGCTCAACGAGTTTCCTGTTATCGTTTTGATTGGGACGATTGTGCTTGCCGTAGTGAAACCGTTTTGAATTGTTCAGCCTTGCCGAGTGCGCCACGTTTTAACCTATCTGGACCATTTCGAAATCTTCCTTGCGTGCGCCGCAATCCGGACAGGTCCAGTTCAAAGGTACATCGTCCCACAACGTTCCAGGCACAATACCATCGTCCGGCCATCCTTCAGCCTCGTTGTAGATGTATCCACAGATAATGCACATATAGGCCTTCATAGACAGGATAGAATATCGTCATGCCGCAGCGAGATCACTCTGCCCCTTGCGTTCTGGTAATTGCCGGCCATGACCCTTCCGGCGGTGCCGGCATCCAGGCAGATATCGAAACACTGGTCAGCCATGGCTGTATACCGCTCACAGTCGTCACGGCCTTAACTGCTCAAAACACAATGGAATTTGCGAAAATAGAGCCTACCGATCCGAGCTTACTCGCCAGACAATTGGAGCTTTTATTAGCGGACTTCTCGATCGCCGCATGCAAGATTGGGTTGCTGGGTTCGCGACAACAGATCCCCGCGATCTGTGCTGCACTGGACCGGCTCGCAGAAACGCCGGTGGTGGTCGATCCGGTTTTAACAGCCTCGACCGGAAAGACCCTGGTTAATCCCGAATTAGGCCACGCGATCCTGAGCGAGCTCGGTCCACGATGTATGATGGTCACACCCAACACCGAAGAAGCTGCAGCGCTCTTTAAAAACGTTTCCAGTGGCGAATACGGGCCAGAATTCAACAAAGCCGGTTTTGACTACGCCCTAATCACCGGCACACACGCCAGTACGCCCAAAGTCGTCAACCGCCTTTACCATGGAGGGGAATGCGTCGATCTCGGTGAGTGGGAACGATTGCCTAGCGAATATCACGGTTCGGGTTGCACCCTGAGTTCAGCAATCGCCGCTGGCCTCGCACATGGACGAGAGCCATTGCTAGCCGTATCACGAGCTCAGGGTTATACCTGGCAGGCACTTAAACATTCAGTACAGTTGGGCAGGGGTCAAGCCCACCCTAACCGTAATCTGGATGTTTTGTAACGCATTGGCCGAAATGAGTATGAAGATTGAACGTGGTCTTTACGCCATAACCCAACAGGGCTTACCTCCTGCGTCGTTATTCGAGAAAACCCAGCAAATCGTGACAAACGGTGCCGTCATGGTTCAATACCGAGCCAAGACAGACCGTGACACAAGCGTGGCGAGGCGACTGCTCGAAATTTGCCACGCCGCCAAGACCGCTTTCATCGTCAACGATGACCCCGAGCTTGCACTTACTATTGGCGCGGACGGCGTACACCTTGGTGCACAAGACCCAGACTTCGAACGCGCACGTACGAGCCTCGGCGACGATGCGATTATCGGCGTTTCCTGTTACAACAGGTTGGATCGCTCAATCCAGGCACAACGTCTCGGCGCAGATTACGTTGCCTTCGGTAGTTTTTTCAAGTCGCTAACCAAACCCGGTGCGCAACGTGCTCATCGCCAACTACTCGAGAATGCGAAGGCTCGCCTCTCCATACCCGTGGTTGCCATCGGTGGTATTACCCCGGAAAACGGAAGATCGTTGATCGATGCCGGTGCGGACCTTCTGGCGGTTATCTCGGGTCTCTATGCATCGGCCGACGCTGCTAGTGTAGCGGCCAGCTATACAGCACTGTTCGACGAACCAATATGAGGGAGTAGATGCAAAGATCCAAGGAACTTTTCGCGATCGCGGAGAAAATCATCCCGGGTGGGGTCAACTCGCCGGTTCGGGCTTTTAAGTCGGTAAAGGGAAACCCTGTTTTTTTCACCAGCGGATCGGGGCCACGCTTATTCGACGTCGATGGGCACGAATACATCGACTATGTTGGCTCCTGGGGATCGGCATTGTTGGGACACGCTCATCCTGAGGTAATTTCCCGCGTTCACGCGGCCGTTGAGCGAGGCCTCAGCTTCGGCGCGCCAACTGAGATCGAAAATGACCTAGCAACCAAAGTTTGCGAACTGATCGCGAGTGCCGAGCAGATACGCATGCTCAACTCCGGAACCGAGGCGGCAATGACCGCACTGCGTCTGGCACGTGGGATTACCGGCCGCGACACAATAATCAAATTCGAAGGCTGCTATCACGGACATGCCGATTCACTGCTGGTAAAGGCTGGCTCGGGCGCACTTACGCTCGGTATCCCCAATTCACCGGGCGTACCTGCTGCCTTGGCAAAGCTGACCGCTACCCTGCCGTACAACGACCTTCGAGCGGCCGAGCAGCTATTTGCAGAACACGGCGACCGCATAGCCGCCATTATCGTCGAGCCGGTGGCGGGAAACATGAATTGCATCCCACCTGTCGATGGATTCCTTCCGGGATTGCGGCAGCTGGCTAGCTCAGCCGGCGCACTTCTGATCTTCGACGAGGTGATGACTGGTTTTCGCATCGCCGCCGGTGGCGCCCAAGCGTTGTACGGTGTGATACCGGATCTCACTGTACTCGGCAAAGTCATCGGTGGCGGCATGCCGGTTGGCGCGATTGCCGGCCCACGTAGGTATATGGGACAGTTGGCACCCGCCGGCGCTATTTACCAGGCCGGAACGCTATCCGGTAACCCGATCGCTATGACAGCAGGTCTCGCGACACTGGAATTGATCTCAGTGGATGGGTTTCATGAAAGACTCGCTGAAATGACATCCAGTCTCGTGGCCGAGATCGTAACGCTTGCTCGCAGTTCAGGCGTTCCGCTCGCGACTAACCACGTACCCGGGATGTTCGGGCTGTTCTTTACCGAAGCCGACAGGGTCAGTTCATTGGATGAGGCCGTAGCCTGTGATCAGGAGAGATTCAAGAACTTCTTCCATGGGATGCTTAAGCGCGGTATATATCTTGCGCCGTCCGCTTTTGAGGTCGGGTTTGTTTCAAGCGCGCACACGCAAGTAGAGATTGATAAGACACTCGAAGCAGCGGCGGCAGTTTTTAAAGAGTTGTAACGGTTTCACCCTCACCCTCTGTGGTTAACCGAGCTACAGTAGAAACCATTTTTAAGATGGCTTTGGCTCCGGGCGAACACTGACCATAAGATGCGTGTGGCTGAAGGCTCCTGGCCAGGCAAGAGCCGAGCTCTGGTGAGACCCAACCAGGCTACACCGGTGTCTAAAACCCCTCGGTCGAGCGGAACAACCCCACGCGTAAATCCTTGGCCGTATAAATCTCTCGACCATCGATTTCCATCGTGCCGTCACCTATACCCATGACAAGCTTCCGCAATATGACGCGTTTCATATCGATGCGGTAAGTTAACAGTCGTCCTTTTGGAGTCACCTGCCCGGTAAACTGCACCTCTCCCGCCCCCAACGCGCGGCCGTGCCCAGGGCTGCCACGCCAGGCCAGAAAGAATCCGACCAATTGCCACATCGCGTCCACCCCCAGACTGCCAGGCATAACCGAATCGCCGGTGAAATGACAATCAAAGAACCACTGATCTGCCTTGATATCGAGTTCCGCCACCATCTTACCTTTGTCGTACGCACCGCCGTCCTTAGTGATGGTTGTTATCCGGTCGAGCATCAGCATCGGCGGTAACGGTAATTGCGCATTGCCGGACCCAAACAATTCACCTCGGGCGCAGGCCAGCAACTCTTCGTAAGAATAACTATTCTTTGGTCCTACGGTTTTCAGAGAGTAGTCGTGCGGCGAGAATGCAGACATTTATTAAGTCCGTGTAGCTCGTCAATGGCGCGCAACTATAGCACAGCGGTTGCCCGACCTTTCTTGCACATCCGCCATAAAGACTCGCAATTACATATTTGTTCGTGGCGGCGTGACTTCGCTGCCGTGAATCAAGGTCGGGATCATGGACCGCACGCTTTCTACTTGCTCCGGATCGATGGAGGCAATGACGAAACCTGGCTCATCGCCACAGTCTGCGATAACCCCTCCCCATGGATCAATGATCAAAGAATGTCCGTAAGTTGCGCGCCCCGTTGAGCGAACTCCGCATTGTGCCGGCGCGAAGACATAACACCCAGTCTCAATCGCACGTGCACGCAGTAAAACATGCCAGTGCCGTTTGCCTGTGGTCGCAGTAAAAGCTGCGGGGACACTGATAAACGACGCACCAAATTTAGCCAGCATGCGATACAGATAGGGGAAACGTACATCGTAACAGACTGTCATCCCGAGATTACCCCAAGGGGTTGGGGCAATAATTGCCTGCGTACCTGGCGTGACGGAAGCCGACTCTGAATACCGTTCGCCATCCGTCAAAGTTACGTCGAATAGATGTACTTTATTGTAGGTCGCTACAACGTTCCCGTCCGGGTCCAGCAAATAAGACCGATTATTAACTTTGCCATCCGCCAATTTCACCGAAATGGATCCGAGCAAAATCCAGCAACCTAGTTCGCGAGCCAACGGTTGATATACCGCCAAAACCGGATGACCTCGCTCTGGCATCGCATTGTTCGACGTTAATTCATCATTGGCCTCGATACAGTGAAAATACTCTGGCAAACAAATTAGGTCCGCGCCAGCACCGCGCGCTTCGCGGGTCAAGTCAACCGTTTCACGAAGGTTTGCGTCAAGATCATCGTCTGCGCAATTCTGCACGCACGCAACTTGAAACAAGTTAGTCGTCACGATTTTTTTTCGGCGTTTTGCCCGGGCGGGTCCAATCGTCTATGGTCCGTTGCTGGGCGCGTCCGACGGTAAGCTTCCCGGGCGGCGCATCTTCTACGATGGTGGTCCCCGCACCGACGGTCGCTCCCGCTCCCACAGTTACCGGTGCAACCAATTGTACGTCGGAGCCGATGAAAGCGTTGTCACCGATCACCGTACGATGCTTGAAAGCGCCATCGTAGTTGCAAGTGATGGTACCGGCACCCACATTCACGTCGCGTCCAATGTCGCTATCGCCAACATAGGCAAGATGATTGACCTTAGAGTCTGTGCCGACGTCACTCTTCTTTATTTCGACAAAATTTCCTATGTGGACTCCCGGGGATAAGCGTGTATCGGGGCGGATTCGAGCAAACGGTCCGATCCGCCCGCCCGCGCCAATAATCGCATCGTCCACCACGCAGTTGGGGAGCAGCGTAGTGTAATCGCCGATCTCGGCATTACGGATGACATTATTGGGTCCGATTTGCACACCCTCGCCTATATTGACCGTACCTTCTAGTACCACGTTAACATCGATAAACACATCATGGCCGACAGAAACTTCCCCGCGAATATCAATCCGTGCTGGATCAACTATTGTTGCACCAGCGCGCATCAATGCCGTGGCCTGCTGCAACTGGTAATAACGCTCTAGCGCGGCAAGTTGCACACGATCATTAATACCCATCACTTCCTGCACTACTTCAGGCGCCACTGTTCTAACATAAACACCGTCGGCTATCGCCAGTTCGACGACATCGGTTAGGTAATATTCATTCTGCGCGTTGTTGTCGTCTATGCGAGCCAACCAGTCACGAAGCCGCTCGGCAGCTACCGCCATCATGCCGGTATTGACCTCTTTGAGGGCCAACTCAGTAGAGCTTGCATCCGTCTCTTCGACGATGCGTTCTATCTCCCCATCGGCAGCGCGCACGATGCGACCGTACCCGGTGGGAACCGGCAGTTCGGCAGTTAACAGACCAAAGCCACTTGATTCACCGGCTGTTATCAGCGACTCCAGGGTAGCGAACCTTATCAACGGTATGTCGCCATACAGAATCAGCACGGTCTGTTCGTCTGGGACCTTGAGCAACGCCTGCGCCACGGCATGGCCGGTACCGAGTTGCTCGGCCTGTTCGGTCCACGTCACGTCTAGTTCAGAAAGTGCCGAAGGCACCTGTTCGCCACCGTGGCCGTAGACAACATGGATATCTGCGCCGGCAAACTCTGACGCTACCGCATACACATGTGCCAATAGGGGTTTATGGGCAATCGGATGCAAGACTTTTGGCAGCGCCGAGTGCATCCGCTTACCCTGACCCGCGGCTAGGATGATGATACTAAGTGGCATTGTAAAGTTCCCGCTCGCGTTCAGACGCCAGGGACCAATCGACTAGCGGCCAGCGCGATCTCGCAATCTTTGGATCGCCTGAAGTTGAGCGACTGCCTCAGCTAGCTCCGCCTGGGCACGGGCAAAATCCATTTCAGCGCCGCGATCCTGGATCGCTTCTTCAGCCGCCTGTTTAGCCACCAACGCGGCCTCCTCGTCAAGGTCGTCAGCGCGCAGTGCCGTATCCGACAGCACTGTAACTACTTTAGGCTGCACTTCCAGCATACCGCCCGATACGTAGAAAGCATCCTCATTACCTTCGCCAAGCTTGACTCGCACCTCCCCAGCTTTAAGGCTGGTAAGTAATGGTGTGTGGCCAGGTGCAATGCCTATCTCGCCGAGAATGGCCGGCGCAAACACCATCTCCACATCGCCCGAGTATATCTCAGACTCGGCGCTGACGATGTCGACGTGAATAGTTTCGTCCACTGGCTTTGGGCCGGTTACAGGTTTTTAGCCTGCTCCGCCACTTCCTCGATCCCGCCCACCATGTAAAAAGCTTGCTCGGGAAGCTCGTCATACTCCCCAGCGACGATACCCTTGAAACCCGCGATAGTGTCTTTCAGCGATACATACTTGCCGGGCGTACCGGTGAAAACTTCCGCGACGTTAAATGGCTGTGACAGAAAACGTTGTACTTTGCGAGCCCGCGAAACCGTTAGCTTATCCTCCTCAGAAAGCTCATCCATGCCGAGGATAGCAATAATGTCTCGCAACTCCTTGTAGCGCTGCAACGTATTCTGCACGGAGCGTGCAACATCGTAGTGCTCCTGCCCGACCACCAGAGGGTCCAGCTGGCGACTGGTTGAATCGAGTGGATCCACCGCCGGATAAATACCGAGTTCCGCGATCTGACGCGATAAGACGACTGTTGCATCAAGATGCGAAAACGTCGTTGCGGGAGAAGGATCGGTTAAATCATCGGCTGGAACATAAACGGCTTGAACGGAGGTGATCGACCCAGTTTTTGTTGACGTAATGCGTTCCTGCAACTTACCCATTTCTTCCGCTAATGTAGGTTGGTAACCCACTGCGGAGGGCATACGGCCCAACAACGCCGAGACCTCTACACCTGCAAGCGTGAAGCGGTAGATGTTGTCAACAAACAGCAACACATCTCTACCTTCATCGCGAAATTTCTCCGCAATTGTGAGGCCGGTCAATCCAACCCGCAAGCGGTTACCGGGAGGCTCGTTCATCTGACCATACACTAGCGAAACCTTATCCAGCACGTTGGAATCGGTCATTTCATGATAGAAGTCATTACCCTCACGGGTACGCTCGCCCACTCCGGCGAATACCGAGAACCCGCTGTGCTCGACGGCAATGTTGCGGATGAGTTCCATCATGTTGACGGTCTTACCGACCCCAGCGCCGCCGAACAGGCCGACCTTACCGCCCTTGGCAAAGGGACAGATCAGATCAATAACCTTAATACCCGTTTCAAGTAATTCATCCGCGGGCGCGAGTTCAACAAATGTCGGCGCGTCTCGATGGATCGGCCAACGTTCCTGCTCACCGATATCCCCCAGTTCGTCAATCGGATCGCCGAGCACATTCATGATTCTTCCGAGGGTTTCCTGACCCACTGGGACGGAAATTGGTGCTCCGGTATTGGCACAATCAACTCCGCGCTGCAACCCATCGGTAGAGCCAAGCGCAATCGTGCGGACAACACCGTCCCCCAACTGTTGCTGCACTTCCAGCGTCAGATCCACCTCGGTGACGTTTAACGCATCGTAGACTTTCGGCACCGACTCTACCGGAAATTTGACGTCTACTACGGCTCCAATAACTTGCACTACAGTTCCGGCACTCATCTCGATCGCTTCCTTTGAAATTCCCTGTCTAATTAATCCGGCCGTGATCCACCCAAACGCGCTTAAACTGCTTGGGCTCCAGCTACAATTTCGGATAGCTCCTGCGTAATAGCGGCCTGACGCGCTTTGTTATATACAAGCTGCAACTCATCTATGAGCTTGCCGGCATTATCGGAGGCACTCTTCATCGCCACCATCCTCGCTGACTGTTCACAAGCAATATTTTCGACCACCGATTGATAGACCAGTGATTCCACGTAGCGTTGCAACAACCGATCTAATATCTCGCGCGCATCCGGTTCATATATGTAATCCCAGTGGTGCGCCATCCCACTTTCTTCTGGATCAGGCTGCAACGGTAGCAACTGCTCAATCACCGGACTCTGTGTCATGGAATTGACGAAATTATTGAACACCAGATACACCTGATCGACGCGTTTCTCTTCGAAGGCATCCAGCATTATTTTTACCGTACCGATCAAATCCTCTAGATGCGGCGAGTCCCCGAGGTTACTCGCCTCGGCAACAATTGTGCCGCCAACCCGAGCGAAGAAGCCAGCAGCCTTGCGCCCGACTGTGCAAATATCGAACTCGATCCCTTGTTGATTTAGCACTTTCAGCCGTTGCACAATCGCACGGAACATGTTGGCGTTGAGCCCTCCGCACAGACCACGATCGGTGGAAACAATAATGAACCCTACCCGTTTAACATCACGTTGGGTCATAAAGGAATGTCTATACTCGGCATTCGCTTCGGCCAAATGGGCAATCACGCTCCGCATCTTTTCCGCGTAAGGTTGCGCGCCTTGCATTCTCTCTTTTGCCTTGCGCATTTTGCTCGCAGCAACCATTTCCATAGCGCGGGTGATCTTCTGAGTGTTCTTGACACTCGCGATCTTGGTACGGATCTCCTTACCAACAGCCATTAGTTATTACCAGGTCTGGTTAGCACTGAAATCGTCGAGACTAGCTTTAAGCGCGCTCTCGATATCCTCGCCGAACTCTCCAGCCTCTGAAATGCGACTCATCAAATCACTCTTCTCGCTATTCATGTAATCCATCAGCGCCTCTTCGAACTCGGCAATCTTCTCGATGGGTATCTCATCGAGATATCCGCGGTCTACGGCGAACAAACTGACCGACATTTCTGCCACCGTCATCGGTGAATACTGTTTCTGTTTCATTAATTCCATAACTCGCTGGCCGCGTTCCAGCTGCCGACGCGTTGCCTCGTCTAAGTCGGACGCAAACTGGGAAAACGCCGCCAGCTCACGGTATTGCGCCAAAGCCAATCGTACACCACCACCAAGTTTCTTTACGATTGGCGTTTGGGCAGCACCTCCGACTCGAGATACCGAAAGGCCTGCGTTAATCGCCGGACGGAAACCCGAATTGAAGAGATCCGATTCCAAAAAAATCTGCCCGTCGGTGATGGAAATCACGTTAGTCGGTACGAATGCCGACACATCACCCGCCTGAGTTTCGATGATAGGAAGCGCGGTCAACGATCCGGTCTTGCCAGTGACCGTTCCACCGCTCACCGTGGCGACGGCCTGTTCGTTGAGCCGTGAAGCTCGCTCCAGCAGCCGAGAATGGAGATAAAACACGTCACCAGGATAAGCCTCGCGCCCGGGTGGCCTACGTAATAAAAGCGACACTTGCCGATAAGCCCAGGCTTGCTTGGTCAGGTCATCGTAGATAATGAGCGCATCTTCCCCGCGGTCACGGAAATACTCTCCCATGGAACAACCTGAATACGGGGCGATGTACTGCATTGCCGCCGATTCTGACGCGCTCGCTGCACCCACGATAGTGTGCTCCATCGCGCCGTGCTCCTCGAGCTTGCGGATCACGGTGGCGATCGAAGAAGCCTTTTGGCCAATGGCTACATAGATACATTTAATGCCAGTACCCTTCTGATTGATGATGGTATCGATCGCGACAGCCGTTTTACCGGTTTGGCGATCGCCGATGATGAGTTCCCTCTGGCCACGGCCGATTGGCACCATCGCATCAATAGACTTAAGCCCAGTCTGCACCGGCTGACTCACCGACTGGCGCTCGATAACACCAGGTGCGATTTTCTCGATCGGCGAACTCTCAGTTGTATCAACCGCTCCTTTCCCGTCGATTGGCGTACCGAGCGAATCAACCACTCGTCCGAGCAGTCCGTCACCCACCGGCACCTCGAGGATCCGTTTGGTGCATTTGACGGTGTCACCTTCGGTGATGTGCCCATAGTTACCCATGATCACGGCCCCGACTGAGTCCTGCTCCAGGTTCAGCGCCAGACCGTAGACGTTGCCGGGAAACTCTATCATCTCACCCTGCATGACATCGCTTAGACCATGCAGACGCGCGATACCGTCAGTGAGACTGATCACTGTACCTTCGGTCCGCGCCTCCACCGGGACATCAAATTTCTGGATCTTCTGTTTAATGAGATCACTAATTTCGGTTGCACTGGTACTCATCGATAATCCTCAATTCGTCTCTAGGTCACACGAGATCATTGGCTAGCTGGTCAAGGCGCCCGCGTATTGAAGCGTCTATCACATGATCGCCAACTTTTATGACTACCCCGCCAATCAGACTCTGGTCAGTCGTGGTGGCAACTTCAACTCCCTTGCCGAAACGCCTACCCACTGCCGCGGCAATTGTTTCCTCTTGCTCGCGGTCCAATGGGTAGGCCGCGCTAACTTCCACATTGACAACGTTCTCCACCTGAGCTCTCAACTGCTCAAAAACATCGGCGATTTCGGGCACCACCGCAAGGCGGTCATTATCGATCAGCAATTTAACCAAGTTTTTCGCTTTCGCAATCAATAACGGTCCGCCGATGTCGATGATCAATGCTTCGCAATCAGCTTTCGGGACCCGCGGATCTCTGATAAGTTCCGCCACATCAGCATGCGCAACAATTTCCGCCACTATTTGCAACGCATCGGACCAAGCACCGAGGGCATTGTCCTCACGCGCGAGTTGAAACACGGCTTCGGCATAGGGACGAGCGATTGTCAAATTTTCCTGCATTACTTTTAAATATGCCTTAAAGGTTTCCTCAAAGATTGGCTGGGAGACTGGCCTTAGAGTTCAGCACTCAAGCTGTCGAGGTACTGGCGATGTGCCGCCTGATCGACTTCGCGCATGAGAATTTGCTCAGCGCCCGCCACCGCCAGCGCCGCGACCTTACCGCGTAACTCCTCGCGTGCCTGGGACAACTCCTGGGCAGCTTGCTCGCGCGCTTCGGTGAGCAAACGTTCGCCTTCTGCACGCGCGTCTTCTTTCGCTTGCTCGACGATTTCATCACCCCGCGCACGCGCTTTAGCGATGTAATCCTGAGCCTGTTCCTGACCCTGCTGTTGCAGCTCACCACGTCGCGTCTCGGCATCCTCAAGCGCGCGTTGACCTTTATCAGCGGCAGCTAAGCCATCAGCAATGCGCTTCTCACGTTCAGCCAGCGCTGCAATAATCGGCGGCCAGACAAATTTCATGCAAAACCAGACGAACAGGAACAGCGCTATCGTCTGTCCAAGGACGGTAAGATTGATATTCACTTATGCCACCTCCTCGCCAGCGGGTAGTACCTGGCCGACCTGCTAACCAGCGAGCTGGCCGAGGAACGGATTGGCGAACATTAAGAACGCGGCGAAGGCGATCGCGATGATAGGCACCGCATCGGTCAGTCCCAGCATTAAGAACATGCGGACCTGCAACATAGGTACCAACTCCGGCTGACGCGCCGCACCTTCAAGAAACTTACTGCCTAATATGCCGATACCTACGCCGGCACCCAGGGCACCGAGACCGATCATCAAACCGGCAGCGAGAGCTGAAAAACCTACGACAGCTTCCATGACTTTCTCCTCATTAACTCTAAAGATTAATGTGACTCGTGGGCCATACCCAGATACACGATGGTCAACATCATAAAAATATAGGCCTGCAGAATAATTACCAAGATATGGAATATCGCCCACGGTACCGACAACACCCATTGTAGGTAAAATGGAACCAGCCCGGCGATGAGCACGAAAATCAGTTCACCGGCGAACAGATTGCCGAACAGCCGTAGCGAATGCGACAGAGGCTTGGCAAACAGAGATACCAACTCCAGCGGCAGATTCACGAAAAATAATTTAGGCCCAAACGGTTGACACGTAAGTTCCTTAGCAAAACCGAGAGGGCCCTTGATTTTTATACTGTAATAAATCATCAAAGCGAACACTGACAATGCCAGACCGAAGGTTGCATTGACGTCGGTTGTCGGCACGACCTTCATGTGGCTGAAACCCATCCATTGGAAAATCACCGGCAAATAGTCGACCGGGATCAAGTCCATAAAATTCATCAAAAAAATCCACACGAACAACGTTAGTGCCAGCGGCGCAATGACGGCGTTCTGTCCATGGAAACTGTCCTTGACGCTCGTGTCGACAAACTCAACCAGTATTTCGACCACACTTTGCCAGCGGCTAGGTTGATCGATCGACATCTGCTTACCGATCCTGGCGAAAAACCAGAGGAATAACCCACCGAGAAAAACCGACCAGCCAAGCGTGTCAACATTGACCGCCATGAACCCCATGTCCGCAGCTTCCTTAGCGTCATGCGCAAAACCCCAACTGCCATCATGTTTCTGGCCGTAGGTCAGGTTCTGAATATGATGCTGAATGTACTCAGCTGGCGTACCCGATGCCATCTTCAACTCGTTCCTGCTTTCATTTCTTCCAACTCGGTTCCGGCATTAAAATCGCAAACCAATACACGACGATAGTTGCCAGATACCCCCCAACGACCCAAACTACCGCTACATCAAGCATCAACAGCGCGATGACGAAAAGGCCCACGGTCAGACCAATCTTAAGCCCTTCACCTACATAAAACGCCCGCAGGATCTGGTCCGGCGTCGCCTCGACACTGAGACTGAACACTCGTCTGGCCAAGTAAAAACTTGGCACTATCCCTATCGCCGCGCCCGTCAAAGCCGAATAGGCTGCGTGCGAATCGAGCCACAACAACAGGGTGCCCGCGAGAACCAGCCCGGTTACTACTTGCGCTGCAATGATTCCGTAGGTCGTGACCTTGGAGTAAATCCGCGCCAGTGGCAATGCATGGACGGTGGCTTCGGTCCTTGCGACGGTCACGCTTAAAGCAATGCTCCTGAAAAAACGACGCAATGATAAGCGTTTGTACCTGAGCTAAGCAACCATAACGCGTGTTCCGGGGCAGAAAGAGCTACTTTATGTGGGCCAGGATCCCGTCGAGTTCGTCCAGCGAATTGTAATTAACAGTCAGCGTGCCGCCGCCCCTCAGACCATGGCGGACGGTAACTTTGGCGCCCAACTGCTCGGACAGGTCGTTTTCAAGTTGGGCTACGTCCGGATCCTTGAGTGGTGAACCCTTGTTGTTGCCGCCAGTATCAAGAATGCGTTTTACCAGGCGCTCGGTTTGCCGCACGGAAAGGCTTTCTTTGACAATCTGTTGGGCGCTATTCCGTTGTTTATCACCAGCCAGAGCCAACAGCGCCCGCGCATGCCCCATTTCCAATTCACCACGCTCAAGCATTCCCTTTACCGCTTCATCGAGTTCCAATAGCCGCAGCAAATTGCTGACCGCCGCACGGGAACGCCCAACCCCATCGGCCGCCTGCTGATGAGTCAACCCGAATTCATCCGTCAACCGGTAAAGCGCGTTCGCTTCTTCGATCGGATTTAGATCCTCGCGTTGGATGTTTTCGATCAATGCAACACTTAACGCCGCTTCATCGGAAACATCTCGAACAATAGCCGGAATATCATGCAAGCCGGCGAGCTGGGTCGCACGCCAACGCCGCTCGCCAGCAATCAACTCAAAGCGCTTCAATCCCGGAACGGCGCGTACCACTATCGGCTGGATCACACCGCGCGTTTTGATCGAATCAGCCAAGCCTTGCAGCGCGTCGGCTTTCATATCGACTCGCGGCTGATACTTACCGCGCTCAATAAGATCGATGGGTATCGTGCGAAGGTCAGCATCCGCACCACCGGTACCCGCCGAAGTGTCCGACCCAAGTAACGCATCAAGACCTCGGCCCAAGCCTCGCTTTTTAGCGCTCATTGCAATTTACCTCGCAGGCCCAACGCACTCTCGTCCCGTCGCAACATCTCGCCAGCGAGCGCCAGGTAGGCCGTCGCACCACTGGAGGCCTTGTCGTACAAGAGAGCGGGCAATCCGTGGCTGGGCGCCTCGGCCAGACGCACATTTCGCGGGATCACCGTGCGGTATACTTTTTCGCCGAAATGCTCGAGTAACTGGGCAGACACTTGATTCGCGAGATTATTGCGCGGATCGAACATCGTGCGCAACAAACCCTCGATCTGCAAGCCGGGGTTTAGCAGCTTACGGATCTTCTCAACCGTGCTGAGCAACGATGACAGCCCTTCAAGTGCGTAATATTCACATTGAGTAGGAATGATTACTGAATCGGCAGCCACCAATGCGTTGATCGTGAGCATGTTCAGCGCCGGCGGACAATCAATGATCACGTAATCGTAGTCCACGATAACCGGTGCCAGCGCCGATTTTAATTTCAACTCACGCCCGTCTTCCTTGAGCAATGCCATGTCGGCAGCAGTAAGGTCGTCATTTGCGGCCAACAAGTCATAGCCCGTGTCTTGCAGGCTCTGGCGCGCGGCAGTAACCGGCGTACCTTCCAAAAGTACATCGTAACTAGAAAGCTCAAGTTCACGCTTATCGACGCCACTACCCATCGTCGCGTTGCCCTGTGGGTCCAGATCGATTAACAAAACACGTCGCCTAGTTGCGGCGAACGACGCGGCAAGGTTGACACTGGTCGTGGTCTTACCCACTCCACCTTTCTGGTTGGCGATCGCGAGGATCTTGGACATCTTTTTCTGCCAGGCTCTCAATCAAGGTCAGTCGGCCCTGGACGGAAGAGGGCCGACTTCAGACTGCATCAGTGACGTTACCACGCATTATTGCATAGTCCTCACGCGCCCATCACCACCAGATGTCGCTCCGCGCTCAGCCCTGGTACGTGCAGGCGTTGCAGCGTCACCTTCACTTTGTTCAGCCTTACAGCCTCTATTTCGCACCGCGGCACTTTACCTTTCATTACATAGACCGGCGCACGAGCGACACATAGCCCATCACTCGCTGCCAGCACTTTACTGAGACTGCCAAAAGCCCGCGCAACGACGGCGTCGAACCGCCCAGCGTCAGTCAGCGCCAACACAGGGGTTTCAACGACCGACGCGTTGTTGATTTTCAACTCCAACACGGCTTGGCGCAAAAAACCTGCGCGTTTTGCCTGCCCCTCCAACAGCACCAGTTCGTTCTCCGGCAACGCGAGGGCAAGCATCAGCCCGGGTAAACCGGCACCGCTGCCAAGATCGACGATGCGGCGATGCGGTGCTAGATGCTCAACCACGCTCAAGCAATCGAGTATGTGGCGAGTAACAATATCGTTGGCTCCGCGGGTACCCACCAGATTGTGGACCCTGTTCCACTTCTGCAGCAGAGCCAGATATTGCTCCAAAGAGTCGAGCAAAGTTGGGTCCAGAGCGAGTTGCTGCAGCCCGTAGACAAGCGTTTCAACAGACGACCTAGTCAAGGTGGGAATCCAAATTCACCGTCCTCACTAAGGCAGGTTACCTGAAAAACAGATGTCAGACCGCAGAAAGCACCGATCAATCCCGTGAGAGACGCACCGTGAATTCGTCCCTGCAGGCTCGTTTGCCGCAGGCCTGCCGCAAACAAACTCTCGTGGGTTCGCCCAATGCCCTTCACAAATCCGTCGTTCTCACCTAATTGGGAATGCAGTTGACCACCACCGTGGTGGCGGCACACGTAGGAGACACCAGTATATCGGGACCAACTACGCCGTCTTGGGGAAAACCTTCGAACTCCGTTTTAAATGTACAAGCAATAGCGAGATTGCTACAGGCGTCACGCCAGCAATGCGTCCGGCCTGTCCGACCGTTTCAGGACGGAACTCACCGAGCTTCTGCACAACTTCCGACGACAAGCCCTTGACCGTTGTGTAATCAAGATCAGACGGCAATTGAGCATCTTCGTGGCGGCGCATACGTGCAATCTCGACTGACTGACGTTCTATGTAACCGCTGTAACGCGCCTGAATTTCCAACTGTTCAACGACCTCAGCGTCAACGACGGGTGTGCCGGCGCCTGGCAAGCCCATTAGACTCGCATAGCTGACCTCGGGACGGCGTAATAACTCAGCCAAGCTTGCCTCGCGGCGCAAAGGCTGGCCCAGGACTCGAACGGCTCGTTGCGCCGTAATCTTGTCGGTCTGGATCCGGGGCGATGTAAGACGCTCAGCTTCGGTTTCCAACGCAGCGCGCTTAGCGGAGAACCGCGCCCAGCGC
>CAZBOQ010000096.1:0-10891 GCA_964493555.1 uncultured Gammaproteobacteria bacterium
TCAGTAGCTGCCATTTCGACATCCCAATGCGCGGTTGCACTGTTCAACTTGACGATCAGATCGTTGTAAACAATGGTGTGCTTCAGTCTGAGCTCTCGCTAAAGGGCTTTACCACGCCCTCAGGTCGCTTAACCCACACGGCCGGCTACGAACGCAATGCAAACAATTGATTGCGATGTCGCCATCGTTGGCGCAGGCGTGGCGGGTAGTTTTCTCGCTTGCAACTTGCGCCATAACGACTTGCGCGTCGTCATTGTCGAGGCAAGCAAGAAAATCCCAGAGATAAACCGTGGCGATCAATTGGCACCTTGCACAGTGCGCATGCTAGATGCGGTCGGGGCCTTGCCCAATTTTAAAAAGCGCGGTTCCATCGAGATAAGACATTGGAAAGCCATCGGCCCAGACGGCTCTACGGTCGCCGCTGAGCCGCTGGAGGCGACTGCACCCGCCCCACACAACTACATTTTGGGACTACGCCACGCCCTCATACAGGAATCACTACTGGAAACGGCAACTGATCAGGGCAACGTACAAGTCTTGCGTGGTATGCGGGTCAAGAACCTGCTGAAAAATGCCGATGGCACAATCACCGGCGTCGAAGGCGACAAAGATCGAGAACCCGTGCGCGTACGCGCACGCCTGGTCGCCGGTTGTGATGGCTCCGGTTCACTTGTTCGGCGCTCAGCAAACATTAATACCGATATGCATACCTACCCATTCGAATATCTCATGCTTACGTGCACCCGTAGCCCCGAACAACCGGCCGACCATAATCTCGAAATCTGGTCGCGCGAGGGGTTCGGCGGGCTGTTTCCGATCGGCGAAGGCCGAATTCGCTGCCCAGTTCAGGCGGATCCGGGTGAAATGGTCCGCTGGCGCGAAGTTGGGCTGCCCCAGGTCCATACTGAACTGTCGCAAAGGTTTCCATATTACAGCGATATGCATTTGCTAGACGACGACCTGCATGTTTTCAAAATTCTGCGCCATCATGCGGAGACCTATGTCGGCGACGGCGTGCTCGTCCTGGGCGATGCAGCGCATTGCACACCGCCTTACTACGGCATGGGCATGAACATGGGTATGCGCGACGCCTACCACGCAGCAAAGGTTATCGTGTCCGCTTTGCAAAAGAGCAACGGCGCCACCCGCAACGCCTTGCTCCCCTACGAAAAGGCTTGCAGAACTTTCAATCAGTTCGTGCTTAACTCCTCGCAAACCTACGGTGCCGTTGCGGCCGCCAAGCACCAAGCAATGCCAGAGGTGCGAGCGGCCCTAAAAACCTCACCGGCATTGGATGCCAACGTGATGAGCGTGATATACGCGGACTATCGCGACCCATCACCGAACGACGCCGATCCATTAAAGGTTGCGGAACGGTGGCGTGGCGCCGACGCATTAGAACTACAGCCAGAAACGCTAGCCGATGGCTTCGGCTACTTAGAATCTGCACGGTGGTATGAAGATCGATTATGGTTCGTCGACTTTTTTTCGAAACAAGTCTTGACCATCGATCTCGCCGGCAACCTCGAAACCGTGACTACTGTTCCAGGAACACCGGGTGGCCTAGGCTTTTTAACCGACGGCACGCCACTGGTGGTATCGCAAGATGATTTCAAAGTGATGGCAATCGAAACAGACAGTTCGTTACGGGAAATCGCGGACTTATCCGAGTTTGCCCGTGGCGCCGCGAACGAAATGTTGGTTGACCCATCGGGACGCTGTTATATCGGGCATCACGGTTTCGACTTCTTCGGAGGCGCTCCGCTACGCCAGTCTAGCCTTTTACTTGTAACGCCCAGTGGAAAGGTCGAAGAGGTAGCCGACAACCTTACTTTTCCGAATGGCACCGCTATTTCGTCGGATGGGAAGGTCATGGTCGTCGCAGAAAGTTTCGCTAACCGCCTGACCGCATTCGACGTCGGTTCCAACGGTCGTTTGTCTGGCCGCCGGATCTGGGCACAGCTCGGTAAACAATGGACCCCTGATGGGATCTGCTTCGACAGCGCCGGTGCACTGTGGGTTGGAAATCCGCTGGAAGGTGCATTCATCCGCGTTGAAGAAGGTGGCAACATAACTCATCGCGTATCGTTGGACGAAACCTGGGCCGTCGCCCCGGCGCTTGGCGGCCCGAACCGAAAAACCTTGTTCGGGCTCTGCGCCGCTACCACTATGGAAGAGATGCCCAAAGGCATAGCGGCCGGATCCATCATAACTCTCGAGGTCGAGTTGCCCGGCGCCGGCCTTCCCTGACATTATGGAATACCTCCCTAACCTACGCACGGTCCCGGACATTTCACGCCACTTCGCCGAGACACAACCAGACCACGTCGCGCTTCAGCTGGGAGACCAAGCGGTTACCTATAAGGAGCTTAATCTCGGTTCCAACCAGATCGCACAGGCTTTGCTTGCACAAGGTCTTGCGCCAGGTGATCGGACCGTTTGGTTAGGTCGCAATTCGTGCCGTTACTTCGAGTACCTGATCGGCGCGTGCAAAGCAGGGGTGACGCCCACACCGGTTAACTGGCGGCTCACGCCGTTCGAAGTCGAACAGATCATCACCGACGCTAAGCCGAACCTTATCTTTACCGATCGAGAATTCCGGTCGAATATTCCCGCAGTAATCACTGGGCGCTTACCGGTCATACTAACTGATGCCGATGCATCCGAGACCGCGTCCTACGATGGTTGGAAGTCCGTGGCATCAACCACCGACCCCATCCTCGACACCGATCCGGAAGCCACATGTTTACAGATCTACACCAGTGGCACCACAGGGCATCCGAAAGGGGCGATGATCGCTCACCGTTCTTTCCTCGCATTGATGCGAGCCTCTTGTTCTCCACGCCACGGTGCAATCTCCGTAAATGATCTGTGCTTAGTCGCCATGCCTATCTTCCATGTCGGCGGATCCACTTATGGTTTAAATGTGTTGTATGCAGGCGCGACCATGATATTGCATGCTGACGTTAACCCCGAAACGATTGTTAACGACATCCGCAATTTAAAGATCGCCCACGCCTTCGTCGTCCCCACAGTGATCCAAATGATGTTGGCGGTAGAATCGGCCGATGCAGCCGCTTTTTCCAGCATGCAAGACATCGGCTACGGTGCATCCCCTATCGCTCAACCGGTGCTCGAACGAGCAATGCAGCAATTTCAATGCGGATTTCGCCAAGTATATGGCATGACCGAAATGACCGGAGCGATCACCATAATGACACCAGCAGAACACCAAATCGCGGTTGCTGAAAAACCTTCATAGCTCAAATCATGCGGAAAAACTATACCCGGGGTTGAGCTTCGCATTGTCGACAGCAACGGCGTTAACGAGCTACCGGGCGAGATCGGCGAGATCGCGCTCAAGGGCGACATGATGATGACCGGCTACTGGGGTCGTCCAGACGCGTCCGCGGATGCGGTGCGCGATGGCTGGTACTTCTCAGGTGATGCGGGCTACCTAGATGACGACGGATTTCTGTACATCTGCGACCGGATTAAGGACATGATCATTTCTGGTGGAGAAAACATCTATCCCGCCGAAATCGAGTCCGTATTGATGGGCCACGACGGTGTTTTGGACGCCGCCGTCGTTGGTGTGCCGAACAGAAAGTGGGGCGAGGAGGTAAAGGCGTTTATTGTCCCGAATCCGAACGTGCCAATAAGCCAAGAGGAACTCATCACTTACTGTGTGGACAAATTGGCTTCGTTCAAACTTCCGAAAACCGTTGAATTTATCGATATCGTCCCAAGAAACGGCGCGGGTAAAGTACAGAAGAACGTGCTGCGCGATACTTCCCGAAAGAATTCATCCGCAGAAAGGAATCACAAATGAACCCTATTCGGATCGCCGCTGGTTTCACGGCGTGCCTTATGCTCGTCGCATGCACTGATAGCGGTAATGTCGACCTCCAGTTATCAGCGTCTCCTCCAGCACCGGATAGCGCACACATGCCGCTGGACACTCTGGAGGCGAAAGTCAGCTATATCCTCGGCCGCACCACCGCCACTCAACTCAGTGAACAAGGATTGAATCTCGAACCGAATGCCTATGCCTTGGGAATGCGCGACAGCATGATCGGTCAACCATCCCGATTCGGCGCAGCTGAATCTCAGGCGCTGCTCACCGAAATGCAGGAACTGGTCAGCGCCAAAACCAACGCCGGAAAAGCAGCACAATCTAGCCTAAACTTGGAGTCGTCTGAAGCTTTTCTCGCAGCGAACTCGCGCAAGGAAAGCATATTTGTCACCGATTCAGGACTCCAATACAAAGTTCTAAGCGAAGGTAGCGGACCTAAACCTAACGTTAAAAACGTAGTCAAAGTACATTACGAAGGCCGTTTGATTGACGGCACGATATTTGACAGCTCATACCAGCGCGGCCAACCAGCCTCTTTCGGCGTCAACAAAGTCATTTCGGGCTGGACGGAAGCGCTGCAACTCATGCCCGAAGGGTCGACATGGGAGCTTTATATTCATCCAGCCCTTGCTTACGGTGAAAACGGCCCACCGAGCATCGGACCCAACCAAGCGTTGATATTCAAAGTGGAGCTTCTCAAAGCGGACACCGCGAGCGAATAACGAACATTAAGGCTCTTTTGGCGCAACTCCGACAATAAGCGCAAGCGAGCAGTTGATCGTGAAGTTACCGTTTGCCGCACACCAATTTATTTCATTGCTTTTGGACGGCCGATACGTTGGTTCATCGCCCTCGTTGCGGAAGCAGTAGCATCGTGGACACAAACTCTTACCACAACAATCATGATAAGCGATGACATAGTCTCTCCCGTCCGCAGGGTTCCGACAGGTACCCAACCAACTGATTTTGGAAGGCTCGGTTCCAGGCGGACATTGCGTATTGGACCCGCCACAGCAGGAACAAAGTGTTCCATCTATCCCACAATAGCGCCAATAGTCGCAGCTTTGAGGATCACCCGGATCAGCGTCACCCGAATCTTCCCCGCGAGCAACCGGCAGCAACGGGAGAATCGAAGCACCCACAAGCAAAGTCCCGACGCGGCCCAGAAAACCGCGCCTCGACGTATTTCTCGCGAGCACACGTGCAACATCTTCGGAGAGCCAGTCGATCCAGCGTGACTTGTGTGATTCTCGTCCTTGCATCTCATTCATGAGCTGCTCACCTGAGTGCCTGCAAATAGGTTGGAGATACACCGATGTCCTCTACGGTGCGAAGAAATTTGCCGCTCAGCGCATCGTAGACATCCAAGGAATTGCTAGCCACGAACGCCGTATATAAACGCGGCTCAGTATCCTGGCTGACCCGCATAATCGTTGCCGGGTTATTCAACTTGACCTGACGAATGCGTTCCTTTTTTCCCAAGTCAAATACCCATACCTGCTCGCCGGCATCCTTGTGAGCAAACTCACCACCTTGCAGTACCAGCACATAAAGCCGCCCAGACAACAAATGAACGCCAACCGGGTGAAAACCTCCCGTATGCCACCCAGCTACTCTGTCGGTTTCAGTCAACAGCGACCAAGGGGTGGCGAACGCGAGCCCTTTAGGAGCGGAACTGACGCTATACATCATTCCTTTTCTAGAGCTGAAATACCACGTGTTGCCAACCCGGACCCCATCTTCCTCAATAAAGTCTTCGGGCGGTTGGAAAAACGACTCGGTACGGGATTTGCTGACAACGGCGCCGGTATTATCCAGTTGAACATCCATCAATGTACCGTCACCACAAATCATGAAAAACCTTAAATTCCCAAGGGGATAGGTAAAGCTGCATCCCGCCGATTCTATTTCGCCAACAAATTTTCGCTCGATCACATCGACCACGCTGACCGTTTGGGCGGGATTAAAATTGAAAACGAGCAGAAATCGATCGTTATCAGTGATCTGAACATTGCCGACCGTGGGAAAATTAGTCATACGCTTGGGCGGGATCTCTATCTCGGCGATCGGCGATAACGTCTTTGCATCGTAAACTACGACGATATCTGTTCTTCCCCCGTACGTCGCACGCGGATAGTAAGTTTGAGTTGAATATATTTCCTTGTTGTCGGAAGGCATGACCAAGCGGTTATGCCAATAGCCGGTGGACAGCATGCCAAGGTAACTGCCGCTGTCAGCGTCCACCAAGTGTGCCTTACCGTCAAGCATATTAGTAACCGACATATCGTTAACCCAGACCCAATGAGCGCCAGGCTTTGCCGGTAACGATTTCGTTGTAAGAACTTCCAACGGAAGTTCCGCAGAACACACCGTCGCGGCGAACCACAATGCGAGTAACGAAACGATTTGTCGTTTATTCATTAGACTCCCAGCGCCTCACCCGCCCGCTGTTGAACGAAAACGCATACCGACCGGTGGCGGAGATTCAGGAGGACCGGCGAAACATTGGGCCATCGACATCCACCGCCGGGCGACTTCGCCGTTTACCGTAAGGCCAGTATCACAGATATTTCGAACTTGTGTAACCACCTGACAGAACTCAGTAGCTGACCCTACAACAGCACCTGTTCCCGAAGCATCGTTCCAAGTCCAAACTTCACCGGAAGGTGCCGTAAGCCGTACACACGGGATGGCCTCTGGTATCGGCATGCCGCGATTCTTGAACGTCCAACCGAAGGTGCTGACCCCTAGATGGGCGATGTTCTTGATCCGGTCTTTATCAACCCTTTCATCGCCGAGATAATCGTAGATTGCCTGACCATGCGCCCAGGTTTCCATGTGCCGAGCGGTGATACTGGAACGCACGCTCATATCGGGACCAACCCAGCTGACCCGTGCCTTGGGATCTGCCGCTGCAAACTGTTCGGCGACCTGCGGATAGTAGTCCCGCCATGCTTCGAACAGCGCGCGGTTCTTCAAACCGTCTAACCACTCGTTGGTGAGATCCACAAAACTGGTACCCGCACCCATGCGAACCGTGACCCATTGCCAGAAATCGCCAAACTCGTCTGCGTCGTTCAATGAAAGTACTGCGCCGTGGTTCCACATATGCAGATGGGCAACGACATCGTGGACGGACCAATCTTTAAAAGCAGTCCTCTGAACAAAATCTTGTTCGGCTAGCGGCATCAGGATTTCGGCGAGAGCGTTACTTTCCTCACAAAAATCGATGGCTTGCTGGAACACTGGAGTTCTCGAATGGGTACTCAGGTCCGGCCAGCTTATCATTGTCCACCGGTGCAAGAGCACGTTAGACTCTCCCCTTAAGCCCTGACCAATCAAAACGCCCAACAAAGGGAGCAACGATGAACGATAGCACTAACGCCACCCAAGCCACCGAAGCCTCTTCAAGCAACTACATCACCGTAGAAGGAGTCAAGCTCCATTACAATGATGTGGGTAGCGGTGACCCCGTCCTGTGTCTGCATGGTGGCGGCCCTGGCGCCACGGCCTGGAGTAATTTTAAGCAGAATATCCCAGCCGTCTGCTCCAGCGGCAAGCGTATGTTGATGCTCGACATGCCAGCATATGGCAAATCAGAATTCCCAGACGGCCTCGAAGAGGACTTCTTCGACTTCATGGGCAGAACGCTTGATGGATTCCTTAACGCTATGGAGATCACCGGCAAGATCGACGTCCTCGGCAATTCCTTGGGTGGTCAGGCCGCGTTGGGGTTGGAGCTACACAATCCGGATCGTATAGCGCATCTAGTGTTAATCGGCAGTCAGCCCACGGCTGCCGGCATCGTCATTCAACCGCAGCCACAGGAAGCCCTGCGCAACATCATCCAATACTACCAAGGTGAAGGACCCTCACTGGAAAAGATGCGCCGCCTGGTCGAGAGTTTGTTATTCGATGCGTCGCACGTTACTGAAGAAACTCTGCAGGAGCGGTTGGAGGCGAGCCGCGACCCCGGTCAGATGCGGTTGCTGCGTTTACCGCGCCGGGACCTCTACACCGAACTAGACAAAATCTCTTGCCCAACCCTTTTGATCTGGGGTCAGGAAGATAAAGGTGGCGCCCTGGAAGTCGGTCTGCAAATGTTGAAGAAATTCAAGGATTCGCGCATGGTTATTTTCGCCCGCTGCGGCCATTGGGCACAGGTTGAACACCAAGTAGACTTCGAGCGCGAGGTATTGAGTTTTTTCGCTTCCTGATCCACTTTACCTCAAGGAGATAGCGGGTTATCGCGGAGTCAGTCTGATTGTCAGTCAGATGTTGTCCAGTGTAACCCACAGGTGACGCGCGATTGCGGAATGACGGTGTATCTGCATTTCAGATTCATCCCGGCCGCATCGTAGTCGTGAAGCTCGAATTAGCGACGAAAGTGAAACCCACGCGCGGCGAAAAAAGTATCAAGAGATTCTGCAAAGTCCAGTGTAGAAGTCTCGAATCCGCCGCTAAGTCCGTTGCCATTCTTAAGTCTCCAAGCAAGGGTAGCGCTACACCGCAGAGGCATTTGGATTTAGTGGTACATTTGGCTTCGTAGAAACAATTCGTTACAAGTTCGGATCGTCTTACCATTGTTCACCTCTGGGAGTTAAAGTTGCCGCAAACCAGCAACATCACCGAGCTACGTGCCGCGATCGACCGAAGCCCGATGAGTAACTACCAGATTTTTACCGTAGCTATCTGTGTAGTTATCAACATGATCGACGGCTTCGATGTTCTCGCCGTAGCTTTTGCGGGCCCGGCAATCGCCGAAGATTGGTCAGTGTCTTCTATCGCGCTAGGCAGCCTGCTCAGTTCTGGCCTGGTTGGCATGTTGATGGGATCGCTCTTCCTCGCACCCCTCGCTGACCAAGTTGGTCGGCGGAGGCTTATCATCACCAGCCTGACGCTAGTAAGCGTTGGCATGTTCGCTTCAGCGTTAACCCAATCAATTTGGTCCTTATCGATCATGCGTTGGCTGACAGGTCTCGGCGTTGGTGGCGCACTGGCCAGCGTTAACACTTTAACCGCGGAGTACTCATCAAGCCGGCGCCGGGATATGTCAATCGCGTTTCTGCAGACCGGTTTCCCAATCGGGGCCACAATCGGCGGCGCTATTTCCACCTATCTGTTATTGGAGTTCGGATGGCGCTCAGTCTTCGTCTTCGGTGGTGCCTGTTCTGTCGCAATACTTCCGTTGGTTGTGTGGCGACTTCCCGAATCGCTTGATTTCCTGATTTCCAGTCGCGGGCCGAACACCCTGCAACGAATTAATACAATCCTGGTACGAATGGGCTGGGCGAACCTGGATGAAACCCCAGCAGCAGTCGCGCCCACGCCAACTGTATTTACCGTAAATCAGATCCTAGCTACCGAGTTTCGCTCGGCCACGCTGCTTTTGTGGTTTGCTTTTTCCTTAGTGTTTTTCGCGAACTACTTCCTTCTCAGCTGGACGCCGAAACTGTTGGTCGATGCCGGGCTATCGGCGACCCAGGGGGTTTCCGGCACCATACTGATCAACGTAGGCGGGATAACCGGAGCACTCATCTGGGGAGCGATGGCACCCAGAAACCGTATTCGTACCTTTCTGATCTGGTATTTCATCGCGGCTGCCGCAGCCTTTATCGGCTTCGCGTTCTCGACCTCGCTGTGGATCATGTTGACGGCAGCTTTCACGATTGGTTTTTTCATCTTCCCATGCGTAACAGCCCTTTACACGATCGCTCCCCGCTTGTATCCGACGGCGTTCCGAACCACAGGGGTTGGGTGGGCGATTGGGATTGGGCGCGTTGGGGCGATCCTCGGCCCGTACATTGCTGGAATATTGCTGGCCTTCGGCTGGGAGGCGAAGACGCTGTACATCGCATTTGCGCTTCCACTGTTGTTAGCGGCCACCACAGTAGCGCGGCTCAACATTTCCAGCCGGTACCTTGGCTAAGCGCATTTCCAGGTTAGAATGCTAATCTGAGTCCTAAAATAGTCTGGGAAGAACAACTTTGGTCCGTTGGAAATTTGTCGTTGCGGCAGGCTGCTGTCTGTCGCTCGGAATACCCTTGCAAGGAGGCGCCGTCACACCGATTGACGAAGTCGTCGTTACCGCGACTCGCCAAGACACCACTCTCGCCGACGCGTCCAACGCTCTCAGCGTGGTCGACCGTGATGATATTCAGCTTGGCCGACAACAACTCGGTCTAGACGAATCCCTGAACCGTGTACCGGGAGTATTCTTTCAGAACCGCTACAACTTCACGCAAGACCTCAGGGTTGCCATCCGTGGATTCGGCGCACGCGCCAACTTCGGTATTCGTGGGATCAAGTTATTTGTCGACGGCTTACCAGCAACTCTTGCCGATGGACAAGGTGGCGGCGATGATGTTGATCTAGGGTCTACCGACCGGATCGAGGTTATCCGTGGACCGGCTTCCTCCATCTACGGCGCCTCGGCCGGTGGTGTAATCAGCATCTTCACCGAAGATGGTCCGGAGAAACCCTTCGTCGAAGGTGCTGTCACCTTCGGCGAATTCAGCCATCACAAATACCAACTCAAAGCCGGTGGACAATACGGCAAACTGAACTATCTGATTAACGGTTCCTACCTCGACTACGCTGGCTATCGTGATCATTCACGCGTCGAGCTCGGCTTATTCAACAGTAAGTTTCGCTATGAATTCGACGGCGATGCGGACCTGATGGTGATATTCAATCTAGTCGACTCACCCACAGCCGACGACGCGGGTGCGATAACCGGCGCAGACATCGAAACCGATCGGCGCCAGGCTCAGGCCCGCAACCTCGCCTCGAACGCCGGGGAGAAATTGAGCCAACAACGCGTCGGTTGGGTTTATCGCCGCGGTTTCGGCGAACACCATGAAATCACGGTACGTAACTACTATCTATGGCGAGATTTCGGAACCTTCCTACCGATAGGCTCACCCACTCCCTTTGTCGCCAATGACGGCGTGGGTGAGGTTGACCGCTTCTTTTTTGGCGGCGGCGCCCAATACAACTACTCAGGCAAGTTGGTTGGCCACGATAATCAATTCT
>CAZBOQ010000097.1:0-4641 GCA_964493555.1 uncultured Gammaproteobacteria bacterium
TGCCTCAAGGGCACGACGCTGGAACCGCGCCTGGGCAATGATCTGCACCGCATCGCTGAGACGCCCGGAGGTATGTTGAATTCCATCGGTTTGCAGAATCCCGGTGCGCACGCTGTGGTGGCAAACATACTGCCGCGACTAGATTTTGATGAGACCCGTTTCATCGCCAACGTTTCGGGAGCGACGCTCGAAGAATACGAGAAGGTCACGATGGTTTTCGATGATTCACCGGTTGATGCCATCGAGATCAACATCTCCTGTCCAAACGTCAAGGAAGGAGGCGTTATCTTCGGTAATGATCCGCTTATGTCGGCTAGAGTCGTTGAAGTATGCCGGCGCGTTACTAGCAAACCGATCATCACTAAACTCTCGCCGAATCAAACTGATATTGCCGACAATGCGCGGCGATGCATTGAAGCTGGCAGCGATGGATTGGCGGTGATCAATACGTTAATGGGAATGGTGGTTGATACCAGCGTACGACGGCCGGTGATCGGCGCCAACTCGGGTGGTCTGTCCGGCCCGGCGATTAAGTCGGTCGCGCTTCACAAAGTTCATGAAGTCTACCAGGTAGCGAGAAACCACTCCGTGCCTATCATCGGCCAGGGCGGAATTACTACCGCCAACGACGCACTCGAGTTCCTTATAGCCGGTGCTGCCACTGTAGGCATAGGTACGGCACTTTTCTATGACCCCCTCATTTGTCCGAAAATAAATGAGGGTATTGCTGCCTACTTACAGGAACACAATTTGAAGAATGTTTCGGAGCTAGTTGGTACGCTTAGATTGAATGACTGAGTCGCTCCAAAACGAAAGGCTGCCTGGAGACTTTGTTATTTGTCACCGCCATTCTCTCCCGAAGTGGAGAGTGCGTATTGAGGTTTGGTTACGAGGTCGCCGTACGCGACACGAATCAGTTGCGCCAGAATGTTGGCGTCAATAGGACTAACAACGTAAAGATCTCTAGTCGACCTAAGATCATGGCAAAGCTCAACACATATTTCGCCGTGTCGCTGATATCGCCATAGTGTTGCCCGACAGTGCCCAGCCCCGGTCCCAGGTTATTGATGCAAGCGGCCACTGCTGAGAAGGCTGTGACTTGATCGAGCCCGGTCGCCATCAGTACCAATAGGATCAGAAAGAAGCTCAGCAGATAAGCAGAAAAAAACCCCCACACGGCATCCACGATCCGATCCGGTACAGCTTTGGTGCCGATCTTAATTGGGATCAGAGCGTTAGGATGTACCAAACGTTGGATCTCGCGCACCCCCTGTTTGAATAACAACATGATGCGTATGACTTTAATACCTCCTCCGGTTGAGCCAGCGCAGCCTCCGACGAAACTTGCGAGTATAAGCATCAAGGGTAGAAAAGTAGGCCAAAGGTAATAGCTGTTGGTTGTGAATCCCGTCGTCGTACCTATCGACACCGCTTGAAAAAGCCCATGGCGCAGCGACGTTGTCCAGGAGTCGAAACTAGCGTGGATGATCAGTACAACCGTTGCCAAGATAAAAACGGTGCCTAGAACCAGTAAGTAAGCACGTAACTCGGAATCCTGTCGATAGGTTTCCAGGGAGCGGGAACGGATTGTGAGAAAATGCAATGAGAAATTGATGCCCGAGAGCAGCATGAAGGTAATCGCGACTGCCTCAATCAGCGGGCTGTCGAAATATGCGAAACTTTGGTCGTGAGTGGAGAAGCCGCCAATGGCTATGGTACTGAAGCTGTGTGCTATTGCGTCGAATGCACCCATGCCCGCAGCGAAATAAGCGCCGGCGCAGAGGACGGTGAGGCCAAGGTAGATATACCAAAGCGCCTTCGCCGTCTCGGTGATCCTCGGGGTTAATTTGGCGTCCTTCATCGGGCCTGGCGTTTCTGCCCGGTACAGCTGCATTCCACCAATGCCGAGCATCGGTAGGATCGCAACCGCCAGAACAATGATCCCCATTCCGCCCATCCATTGCAGTTGTTGGCGGTAAAAGAGGATTGACACGGGCAGAGCGTCTAAACCGACGATAACGGTTGCGCCGGTCGTCGTTAGGCCAGACATCGACTCGAAAACTGCATCTGCGATCGACATATTCAGCTGATCGGCGGCAGCAAATGGGATCGAAGCGGTAAGTCCGAGTACCGTCCAGAAAAGAACGACGACCATAAAGCCGTCCCTCAAACGTAGTTCGAAACGTTTGGTCCGCACCGGTAACCATAGTGCGGCGCCGAGGCTGATATTGAATAGAAACGCTTCTACAAATGCGCTCAAAGCGCCGTCTTTCGTCAAATATGCGAGTACGGCTGGCGGCAGTAAGGTGATGCTGAATACCGTCAGCAGGAGTCCCAAAACTCGCTGTATGACTCGTCTTCTCATCGTAGTCGGTTCTAGAAGAAGGTAACGGCGACCTGGAACAACTGCTCGAGTTCTGAAACTTGACGCTTATCAGTGACCAGCGCGATGACGTGGTCTCCAGCTTTGATCGTCGTGTCGTGATGAACCATAATGACTTTCCCATTGCGAACAATGGCGCCAATGGTCGTTCCCGACGGAAGGCGGATCTCTTCGATGGTGCGCCCGACCACTTTGGAGGATGTTCGGTCTCCGTGTGCGATGGCTTCTATCGCTTCCGCGGCGCCACGCCGCAGGGAGTGAACGACCACGACATCACCTCGGCGCACATGCGCAAGCAGACTGCCTATCGTTGCCTGCTGCGGTGATATCGCAATGTCTATGATGTCCTGCTGGACGAGATCCACGTATGCCGCCCGGTTGATCAGTGCCATCACGGTACGCGCACCGAGCCGCTTGGCGAGCATGGAAGCGATTATGTTTGCTTCGTCGTCGTTGGTGAGTGCGCAAAAGACATCGGTTTCATCGATGTTTTCTTCGACCAGTAGATCTTCGTCCGCCGAGTCGCCTAGTAATACCGTTGCTCGGTGCAGTTCCTCGGAAATTAACTGTGCACGCTCATGGTTGAGTTCGATCAGTTTGACGTTGTAGTGCCCTTCCAATGCCAGCGCTAGGCGTTTCCCGATATTTCCACCTCCGGCAATAATGATGCGTTTGTTGGGTTTATCGAGTTTGCGTAGCTCCTTCATAACTGCTCGGATGTGTTTGGGTGCGGCGATAAAAAACACATCGTCGTCCGATTCAATGATCGTATCGCCACGCGGGATGATGGCTTGACCTTGGCGAAAAATAGCAGCAACCCGAGTCTCTATGCCCCGCATTCGTTGTGGGAGTTCGCGTAGCGCATGACCAACCAGCGGACCGCCGTAAAAGGCTTTGACAGCGACCAGTTGTACCTTACCATCGGCGAAATCGAGAACCTGTAGGGCTCCTGGGAATTCGATCAGCCGTTGAATATAGTCGGTTACTTGTTGCTCAGGGCTGATCAACACGTCTATAGGTAGAGCTTCCTGCGCGAATAGCTTGTTGTGCTTCAGATACTCGATGTGACGCACCCGTGCGATCTTGGTCGGTGTGTGAAACAGCGTGTAAGCGACTTGGCAGGCGATCATGTTTGTTTCATCACTGTTGGTCACGGCGATGACCATGTCCGCATCAGCGGCACCCGCCTGAGTGAGAACACCCGGATGCGATGCGTTGCCATGGATTGTACGTAAATCAAACCTGTCCTGCAGATGTTGTAATCGTTCCAGATTGTTATCGACGACCGTAATGTCGTTGGCTTCGCCCGACAAGTTCGCGGCGACCGAGGAACCAACCTGGCCAGCCCCGAGTATGATTATCTTCATGTCAGCTTTTTGGACGTTTGGCGAGCTTGGGATCTATCCCTAACGTGCGAAGTTTACGATACAAATGCGTGCGTTCCATGCCAATGCGGTTTGCCACTTTGCTGACGCTGCCTGCTTCGACGTGCAATTGGTGATCGAGGTAAGCCTTTTCGAAATTCTCGCGCGCCTCGCGTAACGGCAGTTCGTATTCGGGCGGATGGTCGGTCGTGAGTTGTGCGGGGTGTGCTCCTAGTGCATTGTTTACCTCGGTGATCTCGATGGTATCGCCGCTGCCCAGTATGAGTAACCGCTGTACCAAGTTCTGGAGCTCGCGTACATTCCCAGGCCATTCGTAATTACGTAACCGGTTTTGCGCGGCAGTACTAAAGGCGCGCTGCGGCAGACCTTCTTGGGCGACGAACTTGTCCACGTAATGTTGCAATAGTTCTGGGACATCTTCGTTATGGTCACGCAGGGAGGGTACCGTGAGTGGAACCACGTTTAAATGATAGTACAGATCTTCACGAAACTGTCCTTTGCGGATGGCTTCGTGCAAATCGCGACTGGTGGCTGCAATGACGCGAACGTTTACCGACACCGGCTCTCGACCATTAACACGCAGGAACGACTGATTCTCCAACGCGTTTAAAAGCCGCGCCTGTGTGTTGAGATCCATGTCGGCGATGTCTTTCAGGAACAAAGTTCCGCTGTTCGCACGTTCCAGCGAGCCGAAATATAGTTTGCCATCGTCTTCGGCGCCGAAAAGTTCCGCATCGGGATTCTCCCTCGCCAGCCCAGCTACGTTTACATGAACATAGGGGCCATCAGGATTGTCGCTGTGTCGGTGCAGGTAGTGAGCGAAGACTTCCTTGCCAGTGCCTGATTCTCCGTTGATGAATACCGCAGTTCGGT
>CAZBOQ010000098.1:0-10947 GCA_964493555.1 uncultured Gammaproteobacteria bacterium
GGTTTCGATCGGGGGTGGTTCGACCACAGGTTTGGGGAAAGCACTAAAGCTTGAAGACGATCTACCCAACATCGCGATTCCGACCACCTATGCGGGCTCGGAGATGACTAACCTATGGGGCGTGAGTGAGGGGGGGCGAAAGGCAACCGGGCGTGACGTTAAGGTTGTTCCCAATCTCACTCTGTACGATCCTGAACTTACGCTGAGCCTCCCCGCGCGGATTGCGGGCCCCAGTGGGATGAATGCTATGGCTCACGCGGTGGTCAACATTGGGCTCAAGGAGCCAAACCCTGTGGTTATGATGATGGCGGAGCAGGCGATCCGCTCGCTGTCTAGGAGCTTGCCGGTAGTGTTGAGAGAGCCTAAAAACATCGAGGCACGCTCGGAAACCCTTTATGGGGTCATGTTCGCAGGAGCTTCTTTAGGTAACGGGCATGCTACGTTGCACCATAAACTTTGCCATACTATTGGGGGCACTTTTAATACGCCTCACGCCGAGACTCACGCTATCATCCTACCGCATGCCGTTCACTACAATGCCTCGGCAATACCAGCCGCCACCCAGCGGATCGCCGAGGCGCTTGGGGTGGAAGAGGCGGCCGGTGGATTGTTCGATCTCATAGGTACGGTTGGCGCGCCGACATCCCTAAAAGCTATCGGCATGCGTGAAGCAGATTTGGAACTTGCGGCGGACCAGTTATTAGAGAATCCTTTTCACAACCCGGCGCCGTTAGTGCGAGACGGTATTCTGGCATTGTTATCGGATGCGTTTCATGGTCGCCGGCCTGGTCGATGTTTGAGTTGACGTGCGTAAAATGAGGAATGCCCCGTTTTTCTATGGAGAAATACCGACTCCTCACCTTCGTAACAGAAAAAGGGGGCTGTACAAGTCTGAACCCCTGTGGAGTTGTCAGAACTCACCTCACTATTTTAAGGAGATTTGATGAGCAATGATCTGCTGACCGTAAAGGTCAACAAAACAACCACCGAGGCCGATGGGATCGTCTCCTTCGAGTTAGTTGATCCCGATGGCGCAGAGCTGCCGCGATTTACTGCCGGTTCGCACGTGGATGTCCATGTTGCTGATGCTCCTATGCGCCAGTACTCGTTATGCAATGATCCTGCTGAGCGGAATCGATATCTGTTGGGTGTTTTGCGCGAAATGGACGGCCGTGGTGGTTCGGCGGCAATGCACGACCGTGTCGGCGCAGGCGATTTTCTCGAAATCAGTCAACCTCGCAATAATTTCGAGCTACGCGAGGACGCAGCATTCTCCCTACTGCTCGCAGGTGGTATTGGTGTGACCCCAGTTTTAGCGATGGCGCACCGCTTGCATGCTTTGAATAAAGACTTCGCGATGCACTATTGCACGCGCACTCGAAGCCGCACTGCGTATTACGAGTTCATCAACGGTAGCTCTTTCGGTAAGCATGTTGAATTTCATTTTGACGATGGTCCGGTAAACCAACTGCTTGATATTCCAGCCACGCTCGCAACCCACCGTGATGACACAGATCTTTACGTGTGTGGGCCCACTGCTTTTATGGATATCGTGATCGCGGAAGCATCCAAGCATTGGCAGGATGAGGCGATACGGCGTGAGTATTTCACTGCGGATCCGGATTTACTGCAGGACGATGACGGCAGTTTTAAGGTTAAGTTCGGAAGCACTGGTGCGGTGTACGTTATTCCTGGCGATAAAAGTATTGTTGATGCACTTGCGGAGCAAGGAGTGGAGATCCCGGTATCCTGCGAGCAGGGTATTTGCGGAACCTGCTTGACTGGGGTTTTGGAGGGGGAGCCCGATCATCGCGATGCGTTTCTCACCAACGATGAACATACGGCAAACGATCAAATGACATTGTGTTGTTCGCGGTCTAAAGGGCCATTGCTAGTGTTGGACTTGTAGGTTACCGGTGCAGAGGTGGACGTGCAGGAACCGGTTCCATCAACTATTGAGAGAAAAAAATGAACTTGTACCGTAATTTCACTACGCAAGACGAAATTGATAAGCAATACAATCTGGAGGCAGCAGTTCCAGATATGGGGCCTTACGTCGAATTCTTTCTCGGCGAAAGTGAAAGGGCACGAAGCTCGCTGGCCTGTACGCTGGACGTACCGTTTGGTCCGACGCTGGACGAAACGATGGATATCTTTCCGGCCAATGAACCCGGCGCGCCGGTGTTGTTATTTATTCACGGGGGATATTGGCGGATATTGAGCAGCAAGGAGTTCAGTTTTGTGGCGCTGGGTCTAGTGGAGCGAGGGTTCACAGTGGTAGTGAGTAATTATTCTTTGTGCCCGAAGGTGACTATTCCTGAGATAACCCGGCAAAGCCGGGCGGCCGTAGCGGCTGTTTATAGTGTGATAGATCAATACAACGGCGATCCTGGGAGGCTCTACGTCTCCGGCCATTCAGCCGGTGGGCAACAAGTAGCGATGCTCGCCCAAACTGATTGGGCTGCTACCTACGGGCTGCCCGGCAGTTTGCTCAAAGGTATTTTTCCAATTAGTGGTTTGTTCGATCTACGCCCACTTCGATATTCATGGTTGCAACCCATGTTGCAGTTGGATACCGAGTCAGTTCGCAGCCAGAGCCCCCAGTTCCATATTGCATCCGGGGGCGAACCGATGCTGGTGACTGTGGGCGGGAACGAGCCGTCTGAGCTGGTACGTCAATCTAAAGAGTTCTGCACCGCATGGCAGGGTGCGGGCAATACCGCACGCTACTGGGAACAACCCGAGAAGAATCATTTTGAGGCGATTCAGGGATTTACTGAGGCCAATAGCCCCATTTGCACAGAGCTTCAAAAATTCGTCCAGGAATGCGAAAGTACATAGTTCGTTGTCTAAAAGCACAAGCAAGCGGGACATTTAAGGAGAGAGCAATGGCCGAGTTCACTGTCGATACCCTATTAGCTGCCGTTACCAAGGCATACACCGATAAAGCGGACGATCCGCGCTTTGCCGAGATCATCACCGGCTTGCTGGAGCACTTGCATGGTTTCGTGAAGGATGTGGAACTCACGGAGCAGGAATGGATGCAGGGGATCGAATTTCTCACCGATACCGGACACATGTGCGACGATAAGCGTCAGGAATTCATTCTTTTGTCAGATACCTTGGGGGTTTCGATGCTGGTCGACGCCCTCAACCACCCAAAGTCGGGTTTGGGTACCGATTCAACCGTATTAGGACCGTTTTTCGTTGACGGTGCGCCAGAGCGACCGTATGGCGATAATATTGTCGATCGTGATATTGGTGGCGCCCTCGCTTTGGTAAGAGGACGAGTTACTGATCCCGACGGTAGTCCGGTTGCGGACGCAATCATTGACGTGTGGCAGACTGCGGCCAACAGGCTCTACGACGTTCAGGACGAAACGGCCCCAGAGTGGAATCTGCGCTGTAAGTTCCGTAGCCGTGCGGACGGCACTTTCGCGTTCGTGACCGAAAAGCCTACTTCATATGCGGTTCCCACCGATGGGCCAGTTGGGCGCTTGTTGAGAGCGGGTGGGCGCCATGCGATGCGGCCGGCACATATTCATTTTGTGATTAACGCGGACGGCTATGACCAACTGACAACACATTTGTTCGTGTCCGGTGACGAGAATCTTGAATCGGATGCAGTATTTGCAGTCAAGGATGACCTCATTATTGATTTCCCGAACTGCGATGACAAGGTGTTGGCGGAGGAATTCAAAATCGATCGGGAATTCGCGCTTATTGATTTCGATTTCGGCTTGATGCCAGTGACCGAGAAGGCAGCGGCAGCTTAGCTAACGATGCTGATATGTTCTTCTAGCGCACTGAATTAACGACGTTTTAAACTTCCGGGTTGTTCTGTGGAGTTGATATAATGTTCACGTTGCCTGTGGTTTGGTGTATACACTAAGAGAGGGGAGGTGCTCATGAGTGACGTTAAGACCTTTTTCGCATCCATCGACAACTATGAGAAGGGCGGCGTCGAGATCACCGGCAAAGACACTGCTGAGCACTATCTGTTCTCCAACATGTTTGAAGTGGCGGAGAATTCAAAGCCCTGGCAACGCGTAGTAGTTGCAACCAATCTAGAATATGTCATGGAATGTGTCCGCGCCGAGGGCGAGTCGTCCTGGTACGTCTGTGCCCACGATGAGAATGTGCTCGTGATGGAGGGCGGAATAGATATCCACTTCGTGAAGCCCACCGATTCCTCGACGGTTCCAGCAGACGATAAAGGCGGCGCGGTAAAACTCGACGTGGAGCCGGACGGGCAAAAGATGGGTTGGGTAAAAGCTGAGCAAGGACACATGACTTTGTTACCTGCGGGCGCGGCTTATCAGATACGGGCGCGTGAACTCAGTGTGTTGTTGATCCAAACAATTAAGGGTGACGAATCGGTCGAAAAATGGGCCGAGATCTGCCAACGCAGTGTCGCTTGAAGCAAACAATAAATAAGCTTTAGGAGGTCATATCATGGCTGCCGTCGAAGAAGCGATTGCAATTACAACTGCACCCTATGTGCAAAGTGAACCAGATCAAAAGACCGGATACTGCTCTTTTAGCGTAGGTGGTTATAAATTCATTCGCGATGAGTACTTCACCACCATCAAGTATCCCAAAGGCACGCATGTCATGGGTGCGGATCACTTTCTCAAGAATTTGATGCGCGATGTCGCTTGGGGGTTTTTCTACGGTTGGATCAATTTTGACGAGGCCTTCGGTACTTGCAACCTCTATGGTTCCGTCGAAATGTTCGTCGGATCCTATAATGGTGCCTATCAGTCAGCTGGTACGGACTATTCCGAGGTCATCGAGAGTGAAAATCTTATGGCCTGTTTTAAAGCGATGCTGCATGATTGGTGCAATGCGGAATTTGACCCTTTTGCGGCGCCGTTGGAAACTGGCAGCCCATTCGGCCCGAAGAACGGGTCAAACCCGGAGGCGGTTGAACGTGTGCGCGAAGTTGCGCAGCGGATGGTAGGCCTTCCCGGCGATGCAGCAATCCGGACCGATGAACGGGGATTGTTGGTGAACCGTCAGTTTGCTGATGTCGATCAAAGGGAGCCGGAGATCCACCCGGAGCCTGGATTCGAAAATGAACTAGGCGCGTTCAATCTGTTTGCCTATTTATCTCGTTCACAAGTTACGTGGAATCCATCCGTATGTTCCACCGTCAAAAACAGCGCCTACTGTCCGACCTCCGAGGAGCATATGCTGCCCTGTTTTCACGGTAATGATCGAGTGGAATGGTTTATCCAGATGTCTGATGAAATTATTTGGGATATACAGGACAAAGACACCGCTGAACCACGCGCTAAAGTCACTATGAAAGCTGGCGATATTTCGATTATGCCAGCGGATATCCGTCATCGTGGTTTCTCGCCTAAGCGTTCGATGCTTCTGGTGTGGGAAAACATGACGCCGGGATTGGAAAAACGTTATGCGTCCGGCGAGCTGCCTCCTTGCCCTGTGAGTTTTTGAGATTAGGTGAGCTCGAGTCACAATGCTGGGTTAGAATCGGCATGAACACGCTCATGTAGTTTGTGGACACCGGAAAAACGGAAGGGTCCTTTATCAAGGAAGGAATAATACATTCCCGTTTTGATCAGTGAGAAACAGGGCTGTCCGCATTTTGTCGCTTCCCTTGTGTTCGCCTGAGTCCATATGCCCAGTGCACTCTAATTTTTCAGGGGCCAAGAACTCCATTGCCAAGGCTGCTCCGTGTTTAGAATCTTGAGGTTTGCTAACGATGCTTGACAAAAAACGTATTTCATTTCCAAGCAAATTATTTATAAATGGCGCTTTCGTCGATTCCGAAGAAGGCGCCACTTTGGAGGTAGTGAATCCACACGATAACAGTAAGTTGGTAGATTTGTCTGAAGGGCGAGCAGTAGATATCGATAAAGCGGTAATCGCGGCAAATGCGGCGTTTCCGGCCTGGGCGGCTACCCCCGCAGCGGAGCGTGGGCGATTACTGCTCAAGCTTGCGGATAAACTGGAGGATCACTTCGATGAATTCACTGAATTGGAAGCAATCGATACCGGCCATCCGATCCGCGATACAAAATTCCTCGACGTGCCGCGTACCGTAGCCAACTTTCGGTTTTTCGGTGGTGTTGCCGACAAAATAGACGGAAGACAGGTGCCAGTCGATCCCGGTCTACTCAATTACGTTACACGCGAGCCAATAGGTGTCGTTGGTCAGATTGTTCCCTGGAACTTCCCCTTAATGTTCTGTAGTTGGAAATTGGGGCCCGCCTTGGCGGCCGGAAATTGCGTGGTGATGAAGCCATCCGAGTTGGTGCCCTTGACCACGTTGCGACTGGCGGAAGTAATGAATGACATCGGATTTCCTGCAGGAGTAGTCAATATCGTCCCAGGCTATGGTCAGACGGCCGGTCAGCACCTTGCCGAGCATCCGGATGTGCAGAAAATTGCTTTCACAGGCTCCACGGCAACTGGTAAAAAAATAGTCGCGGCGTCCGCCGGTAACCTGAAAAAAGTCCAATTAGAACTCGGGGGTAAGGGTGCAAACATCGTGTTTGACGATGCCACGATGGCAGACGCCGTGAATGGTAGTGCATTCGCCATTTTCCACAATCAAGGCCAAGCCTGTATTGCTGGTTCGCGTCTGCTTTTGCAGAACACTATCGCTGAGGAATTTCTCGAGAAGTTTATGGCGTTAGCGGCGACGATACGTTTGGGGAATCCGCTCGACCCCGAGACTGAAATGGGACCACTTACCTCCAAATTACATCAACAACGTGTACTCGGATATTGCGATATTGCGCAAGAGGAGGGAGGCGAAATCCTGCTGGGCGGTCAAGTGCCAGCTGGGCCAGAAACCCTTGCAAACGGTTTTTATCTGGAACCGACAGTCGTCAAAGCAACAGCTGGCGATCGCGTGTTTCACGAAGAGGTGTTTGGTCCATTCGTGTCGATAACGACATTTAAAGACGAGGAAGAGGCTATAGTACTCGCCAATAACTCAGAATATGGTTTAGGCGGCGGACTGTGGACCAATAACGTACAGCGCGCACATCGTGTCGCGCAAGCAGTACGGGCTGGTATGGTATGGGTCAATACATACAAACGGGTCAGCCCGGGGTCTCCGTTCGGCGGCGTCGGCGGGTCCGGTTACGGCCGCGATCTTGGCATCGAATCGATGCACGAGTACACGGATCCCAAGTCGATTTGGGTGAACTACGGCGCACCGGTGCATGCGTACTACAAGCGCTAGACTTTCTTCCTAAAGGTCAGCGCCGAACAGTATGTATCAACTTCTCAAGGGCCTTCGCGTCGTGGAAGGGTCAGCGTTTATCGCAGCCCCACTGGGCGGCATGACACTGGCGCAATTGGGTGCCGAGGTCATCCGATTCGACCCTATTGGTGGTGGCCTAGATTATCGACGCTGGCCGGTGACGGCACGCGGTGAGAGTCTGTATTGGGCCGGTCTCAACAAGGGGAAACGCTCAGTAGCGTTGGACTTGGGTAGTGAAGAAGGACGCGATCTCGCAGCCGCATTGGTGGCTGCTCCAGGTGCGGATGCGGGGATATTTCTTACTAACTTTCCCAGCGACAGCTGGCTGTCTTACGACAAGCTCCGTGAGCGCCGAGCGGACCTCATTATGGTGAACGTGCAGGGAAACTCGGACGGGTCTTCGGCTCTTGATTACACCATCAACTGTGCAACGGGGATTCCATTCGTGACTGGCAATGCGTCAGCACAGATGCCGGTGAATCACATGTTTCCTGCTTGGGATTGTATCACCGGTATCAATGCTGCGTTGGCCGTCCTGGCGGCTGAGCGGCACCGCCGCACGACTGGAGAGGGACAACTGGTCAAGCTTTCGCTCGCCGATATCGCCTTCTCGATGCTTGGCAACCTCGGAAATATCGCTGAGGTGGAGATCAACGACGATGATCGGATAGCTTTGGGTAACCGGATTTTTGGCGCTTTCGGACGAGATTTTCTGAGCCGCGATCAGCGCCGCTTCATGCTTGTCGGGGTTACTAGGCGACAATGGCAGAGTTTGGTAAGTGCTACCGGTTTGGTAACGGAATTTGCGGCACTCGGGGAACGCATGGGGCTGAACCTTGACAAAGAAGGTGATCGTTTTTCAGCTACTGACGAGGTGGCTGCACTGCTCGAATCGTGGTGCGCAGAGAGGAACATGGATGACATTACGACGGTTTTTGACAAGAACGGGGTTTGTTGGGGTCCGTATCAGACGATCAGACAAGCCGTCGAGCACGACCCACGGTGCTCCATCGATAACCCTATTTTTGAAAATATCAGTCAACCGGGTGTAGGTACGTATCGTGTGCCTGGTTCGCCGCTGCGTTTCGGTGGTCTGGAACGCCAGCCGGTTACGCCGGCGCCGGAGCTTGGCGCCGACACGGATGATTGTCTCCGCACTATGCTGAGTTTGTCCGAATCGGATATTAGTGGTCTTCATGAACGCAAAATCGTCGCAAGCGTTTAACATGACTAACCAGTGGTTATCTCGATTATGGTGGTGCTATACGGTCAGGCATCCTTATCTCTATAGTTTTAGATGACTTTGCTGGCGGAACACCAGGTAGTGTTGGAATCCAAAGACGGATCGCGAGTATCTTTCCGCTGCCGTGAGGGTACGACTATTTTCCGCGCCGCCCAAAAAGCGGGTTATCACTTGACAGTCGGGTGTACCCTAGCCGGATGCGCGATCTGTCGGTCCGACCTTCTCAATGGCCAAGTGAGGTCGACTCTCTCGCCGTCTTCGTACGCAGCCTCGGATCCGGCCGCACGTGACGATGGCTGCATTCTGGTGTGCGCGACCACACCCTTGAGCGATATCGTCATCAAGCCGCGCAGCCCATGGTTCGAGCGGCAATTGACTCTGTTATGACAACGTTTTTGACTTCCGGCGCCATTATCATTACGACAGATACGAAGCAAAATGACCCGTTTGCTGTCGCCATGAGGAGAGGATAGACATGCCTTTATTGGATCTTCATCACGTCGCGTTGCGGACTCGGGATCTGAGAGCGAGCGAGCGCTTTTATACAGACGTTCTCGGCATGACAAAAGTGGATAGACCGGAGTTTGATTTTCCGGGTGCGTGGCTGCAGATGGGACAAACGATGTTTCATCTCATGGCAGGGTATGCGGCGAAAGGACCCAACGGCGAGTCCTATGAAGGTAGCGCGGCGGTAGACCATCTGGCCTTGAAGGCCCATGATTTTGATGCCATGCGCGAGAATTTCGACCGTCATGCAGTGGCATATCGACAAAATGATCTTCGCGATTTCGACATCTGGCAGTTGTTCACCAATGATCCGGATGGGGTGGTAATCGAATTGAACTTTCACCGGGTGAATGAACCGGAAGGCGCACAAGGACCGAACCGGGCAACTTTGTCTAAAGTCTCGTCCTGACAGTTGCCATCGTGACTTGGCCGTTGTTCCTACGTCAGGTGCGAGTAAAGGGCCATCTGTCCCTTTAGGAGAGGGGTGGGGTGCAGGTAGTCAGAAAAATTGCGATGTCCCACGTCGTATTGTGTAGTTTAGCCTTTTCGGTTTCGTTGGACGCTAAAGTTCTCCTAACACTGCCGCAATAGCCGAGGTCGATTGCGCTGGTGCCATTAGGTGGACACCGGCAATACCGGGGATATCGCGATATGCGGCGATTAATTCCTGACAGATCGCCAGGCCCTCGGATTTGGCATCATTAGCGTTTTCCAGACGGCCGATGAGCGACTTCGGGATCGTGACACCCCAAAGATTGTCAGCCATCCACCGTGCTGAACGCGCCGATGCAATCGGGCCGATACCGACCAGGAAAGCAAGTCGATCGGTGAGGCCTTCTTGCTGTAAGCGTTCGAAGTAGCGTGTCGCTACTTCGACGTCATAGCAAAACTGCGTCTGTATGAACTTTGCGCCAGCGTCGGCTTTGTTCGTCAGTGGTTCCGGACTCCATTTGGGTCCGGGGTCCTGCGGTACATCCGCCGCGCCTATGAAGAAGCTCGGTGGGTGTTTTATTTCTCGACCGGAGGGTATTACACCAGGAACACTCATTGAAGTGGCTAGTCTGATAACAGCTGCCGAATCGCAGTCGAACACGGGTTTGGCCTCCGGCTGGTCTCCAGATTTGGGATCATCACCGGTTAGAACTAAGAGGTTATGTGCTCCTTGTGCGGCAGCACCGATGAGATCGGCGGTAATGGCGATGCGGTTTCGGTCTCGGCATGTCAGTTGCAACACTGGCTCGAAACCGTGATTTGCCAGTATTGCAGAGGCCGCGAAACTGCTCATCGTCGTGCGGGCACCAGCGCCGTCAGTAATATTTATCGCGTGAACAAGGCCCTTAAGAGGTTCGGCCTCATCCAGCAGTGGTCCTGGAGATGCTGATAGCGGAGGTACAAGTTCCGCTGTGAAGGCAAATTCTTTCAGCTTGATCGCGTCTTTTAATTTGGTGCTCATTGAATCTTCCACATCCTCAAATCCGGTGCCTAGAAACAACAAAAGTCTCGTCGTTGAACCACAATCCGCCGTGACGTTTTAAGATCTTATCGGTTGCCTGCAGGTAAGCACCTGAACCAACGGCTTCCTCGACCCGTTCGTCCTCAATTTGATTTACATAAATTGCGGCATTCCAAGCCGCGAACAGTGTTGACGTACCAATGCTGTCGCCGATTTCAGACGGCAGCGTGTGCATCTGATAGCGCAGGATCGACTTATTGTCAGAAAACGCGTTGAAATTGAAATCGCGAGCATCACGGCCCATTTCGTCTTTAAGCGCTTTGAGCAACGCGTGACGGTTTATTTTGAACGGTTCTTCGCCAGGCCACATTTCCTGCACAATCTCCAATGCTGGATCGCGACCATATGATTGAATGGCGAGTAAGCGACCACCCGGTGCAAGACTGGAGGTGAGGGGTGATAGTACACGAGCGGCCTTGAACTTCGCGCTCATCCGTGCAC
>CAZBOQ010000099.1:0-5047 GCA_964493555.1 uncultured Gammaproteobacteria bacterium
TTAAGAGCTGCGTTATCGAAACGGACATCGCAGCTAACAAGGAACCAAGGGCAACTACGACAATCCCACTGACGAAAATGCGTTTCCGACCGATCATGTCGGCGCGCCGACCCGCTGGTAGAACGAACACTGCGGTGGCGAGCAGGTACAGTGTTGCGATCCAGCTCAGGCTGACAGCATCCACCTGTAGATCTGCAGCAATCGCCGGTAGCGCGACGTTGACACCCGAGAGCATCATGGGCGTTACAAAGGCACTCAGAGACACGGCGATCAGTGCGGCACGTTTTGTTTCGTTTTCAGACATCGCCATTTCCACGAACTGATTGCTGAGGCGTCTTCAGAGGCATGCAAGACAAGGCAAAATCCGCGCGAAAGCGCAGTGCGCAAGCCAGTACATGAGCATTTTGAGTGGGCATCCACCTCGTCTTCTGCAGCATGATGGCGTCTCAAAATATGTTCAAGCTTTAGCGCTCGGGCGGGCACTGACGACTGCATGCCAACGTTGCAGGTTGGTGTAGTCCTCCGGGATCGGAAGCTTAATCCAAGCAGCGAAGTCGACCATAACCAGCGCGGTAATATCGGCCATCGTATACTTATCAGTGGCAATAAACTCGCGCGTTTCGAGGTGCCCGTTTAACACCGCCAGATAATCCGCCGCTCGGACAGTGCCGCGCTCTACCAACTCCGGGAGCTGCGGGAAGTTTCGCGTCCCGGTCAACGCACGGTCCTTCATGCCGGGAGTGCTGTTTCTAAAAGCTTCCCCCACTGCAAAGATCCCGTCGAATTCGGAGCGTGCATTCCAACTCGCCACCTCTGCCCGTTCCAACGCGTTACGGCCAAGTAACGGCGGATCTGGGACTAGATCTTCCAGGTAAATAGCGATCCCGACGTTCTCGGTGAGGCGCTTACCGTCATTCAGCTCCAGGACCGGCACGGTACAGCGTGGATTAATCGATTTGAAATCATCGGTCAGTTGTTCGCCAGCAAACAGATCGACCTGAATCATTTCGACCTCTACACCCTTTTCAGCTAGGAATATCCTCGCCCGGCGCGGGTTCGGCGCGGGTGTGCAATCATAGAATTTCATTTTCTTCTCCCATTCCCTTTTAGACCACGAACTAAACCGCCTGCTAGAATACACACGCACAAAGCACCGCATCGACATAACAAGAATCGAAGGAAAGCAATCATGCCCAGAATGAATGGCTCGGTGCTACTGCTCGGCAGCGTCACTGGTGACAGCGCTTCCGAAGTATTTCACCTTTGTGGCCAAGAACTAAAAGGCTGCCTATCGACACTGCCGGACGGCGAAACAGGGTATAGATGTTACTGGATCAACTTCCTGGCCGCTACGTTGTACGACGGACATCCGGATCTACAAACCATCAACCGACCGGGACCTTCGCCTGACGGCCGGCCCAACTGGGCCCCGTCCGGTTACCACGACCACTGGCGTTTCAGAATCAAGGATGGCGTGGAAAATCTCCGTTTCGAGCAGTTGGGTTACGCTAACGATGCAATTCAGTCTTACCGAGTGTTTCGAGAATTACGCGATCAGGGCATTATCGACCCCGGTGTGCGATTGCAAGTTGCCATGCCCATGACGGAAAGCGCGGTGCGGCCGTTTCTCCTGCACGCGGCGGACTATCCGAAAATGTCAGCAGCGTACGAAGAGGCGATGTACCGCGAAGTGCAGAAAATGTTGCGAAACATTCCCGCGGAAGATCTAGCTATCCAGTGGGATGTCTGCATGGAAGTTTTTGCCGCCGAATGTAACGACGAGGCAGATGGCTTGTTCCAATTCAAACCAGATAAACCACCGATGGTACGTTACGCCAAAGCGTTGTACGCGCTGTCGAAGTGTGTACCAAACGACGTCCTTATGGGTCTACACATCTGTTATGGGGATCTTGGCCACCAACACTTCATGCAACCGAAAGATCTGGCGTTGTCGGTGGAGATTGCCAACGTCGGTAACGAGCAAGTCGGGAGACTGATCGATTTCTACCATATGACCGTACCACGCGACCGCAGTGACGATGCGTATTTTTCGCCTTTGGAGGATCTGAACATTACCGAAGGCAAGCTCTATCTCGGGCTCGTGCATAACACTGACGGTGTGGATGGCTCGCTACGGCGTCTAGCAACAGCCAAACGCCACGCCACCGGATTTGGCGTATCCGCGGAATGCGGCCTGGCCCGCCGACCGCACCAGGCCATGCCAGAGATCCTTCGCGTCCACAGTCAAGTGGCAGCAGAACTTTAAAATATAACGGGAGAATCAGATGCCGACCGAAACTGGCCGACAACCAGAACTCGCAAATGAACTAAAACAACGCGCCCAACAACTCGCAGTCGAGTTCGAACCGCGCAAATCCCAGGGAAAAACGCAGCGCCGTCTGCCGGAGGAAAATATCGAGGCCATGCAGGCGGCTGGCCTATACCGTGTTTATAACCCGGCGCGATACGGCGGCAACGAAATGCATATGCAGGATGTACTGCCCATTGTCGCGGAAATTTCTAAAGGATGCCCCGCCAGCGGTTGGATCCTTGCCATCTATCAGGTCCATTCTTGGGTCGTTTCGCTAATGCCGGAAAAAACACAGGAGGAAGTGTTCACGGACAATCCCGACGTCAAGATCTGCGCATCATTGAATCCGTCTAAAAATTCTGCGAGGAAAGTTGACGGTGGGTTTTTGATTGAAAAAGGTTCGTTTGATTTCTGTTCCGGCTGTGATGCGCGCGAATGGGCCTTGTTCGGCGCGATGATCAAAGATGACACTAACACCGTGGTGGATGTCGGCTGTCTATTGGTCCCCGGCGATGAGGTCAACAAGCACGATGACTGGTTTGTTTCAGGACTTCTGGCCACAGGTAGTTGCAGTCTCATCGCCGAAAATGTATTTGTGCCAGAGCATCGTTTCCTGTCCTACCCGAAAGCAACCACCTATCAATCTCCAGGAACCTCGATAAATCCAGCAGCCATTTACAAATCTGCGTTCGTACCGATCTTGGTCCTAAACCTAGCCGGGCCCGCCTTTGGGATCGGCGAGCGCGTACTACGTGATTACGTTTCCGGCATAAAAGCCAAAGGTGAACGGGGCGGCGCTTACCCACTAGCGGGGATCAAGCGCATCGACGCGGCGGCAGCGCACAACACCGTTGCTGAAGCGACCATGAAGATTGAGGTAGCGGAAATGGTATTAGATCAAGTTGGCGCAACCATCCGTGAATGCGCTGAAGGCGAGCAAATGACCCGTCAAACGGGCGCTAAAGTATGTTTTCAAACCAGTTACGCGGCACGCGAGTGCATGGAGGCCGTGCGGATGCTGTTCTTCCAGTCAGGCGGAGGCGTGCTACAGCCCGATCATTTTATGCAGCAGGCATACCAGGACATCATCGCCATTAATGTCCATGGGTTCCTTAGCCACGAAGCACACACCACCCTTTACGGATCCTTCGCATTAGGCCACGACAATCCCAGCGCCTTTTTGTAGGCGTGATTAGTCATATCAAGATCCGGCAAAGGCTACGGTCTCGAACGTCGCATAAGAAAGTTCGCTGAGACAGTCAAAGTCAGTGTTTAGCTCTTGTGGTTAGGGCGTGTATCTCGTGGGTTTGCCACGCGCTCACTAAGAATTCGTCATCCCACGCAGGACGGGGCCTAGTGGACAGCGTCACCGTGGACGACATTGAACCCAAACTACGCGTTCGCCAATTGCGCTCGCTTCATCTGCCGGAACCCCAGCGCGCCTGCCGTCACTAATGTCAGCGGTAATCCTAGTGCCCATACGCCATTGCCGGGGGTATACGCTTCGAGTAGTTCATATAGACCGACACCGAGGAGCGGCGAAACCACACCGCGCAGACCGGTCAGCGTCACATGCACACCCATATAGTGGGTAACCTGCTCTGGCTCAGCGAAATCGTTGTGTCCCAAATTCCAACTCAAAACGCCACCTGCGAAGCCAGCACCCCACATGGCCGTGCCCAACGTTAAAATCGGTATAGACCCCATCAGCGCGCCGCACCAGATGCAGGCCGCTGCACAGACGAATACCCAACTGTTCGATGCGCGGTATTGGATGACATGCATGCGATCGAGTCTTCGTGACCAGAACGGCGTTGCCAACGGCATCATGATCAACGGCAGGGATGACGTAATAAAAACCTGAACAAACCTCGACACTTGGAGTTGTTCGGCCAGCACAAGTATCAGCAACGAGGTAATCATCATATTTCCACCGCCGAAAACGAACATCCAGAGTTGATAACGCCGATATAAAGCATCGTTTCGTAATACTCGCCAGAACAATGCCGTATTGAGAGTTCCCAACTCGTTGTTTTCACGTTCCGCGCGGATCAATCCAGCCTGCCCCCGTACCCGAATCCGCCGATAGAGTAGGGCCGCCCAAATACCAACAATCGCCGCCACCGGATAAATAAAACGAAACGCTGTCTCACTGCTATCCATTAGGGATCCGATCGTCAGGCCGGTCGCCGCCATGATCAGGGCAGAGGCTATCAGCGTTCGTCCGGCGAACCGCGCGCGAACATGACGTGGAAAATTCGCGCGCCAGATTACCGCGCGCTGCGTAATGACACCGGCCCAACACGCACGCGCGCCTATTACGCCGACGATCACCAGAAATAGCCCCATCAGACTGACAGGTGCTAGAGAGATCATAAACAAGAACAAGCAACATAGGATTTGAACACCCACCAGAACCTGCACCTTGTCGCGGCCATGCGCCATCCACGCAAACATAAAGCTCAAAAGATTAGCGTAGGAGGTGGCACCACTAGCGATCGCGACCGCGAAGTTCAACAGCGTATTATCAATTTGACCAGCATAGATATTCTTCACCAGCACACCAACCACGCCACTTTCAACTGCACCGAGGGTAACCGCGAGTAAAGCCCAGCTGCGAAGCTCTACCGAATACAGCACCCGTGACATATATGGCATGTCCTTACCGAATAGGAATGCGCTTAAACCACTCATGTCAGATCGTGATGTTTCCCTTCTCATCAAGTGTGGCCGCGG
>CAZBOQ010000100.1:0-8960 GCA_964493555.1 uncultured Gammaproteobacteria bacterium
AACCCGCTAAACTTGGTTACTATCAAAATGTCGGAAGAACCGAGATGAGTACACCTCAGGAACAGACAAACACCGTGACTGGCGGGGACGAGGAACCCGTCGTTCGGGATTTTGCATTTCAGGCGTTACGTGAGCAACGGCTTGCACGACGATGGGGAATACTATTCAAGACACTAGCCTTTCTATATGCGTTCGCATTGCTAGGGATTTTCATGGCTGGCGATCGCTTAGCCAGCGACCGGACGGGCCAAGGACACAGCGCACTTGTAGAGGTGAAAGGTGTAATCGGTCCTGACTCCGAGGCCAGCGCTGATCGGGTTGTGTCGGGATTGCGTAAAGCATTCGAAGATGAAGGCACAACTGGTGTGATTCTACGAGTTAACAGTCCCGGCGGGAGTCCGGTACAAGCTGGCTATATCAACGATGAAATTGTGCGGTTGCGGGAAATATATCCAGATATCCTTGTCTACGCAGTCGTGGCAGACGTTTGCGCTTCTGGGTGTTATTACATCGCGTCAGCTGCCGATAAGATTTATGCGGATAAAGGTAGCATCATTGGTTCGATTGGGGTGCGGATGGACAGTTTCGGTTTCGTCGATGCAATGGAGAAAATGGGTATCGAACGTCGATTACTCACAGCAGGCGTGAGTAAAGGTTTTCTCGATCCTTTTCTGCCGTTAAAAGAAGATGAAGTCAAGCATGTGGAAAAGGTTCTCGGTAAAGTGCATGAGCAGTTCATCAACACTGTGAAACGTGGTCGAGGCGAGCGCCTGACCGAAGACGAGCGGATGTTTACCGGATTGATCTGGACCGGCGAACAGGGGCTGGAATTGGGTCTAGTCGATGGGCTAGGCAGTTCCAATTTTGTTGCCCGCGAGATTATCGGTGCAGAAGAGATTGTCGATTTTACCACCCGGGACGACTACCTCTCACGCTTGGGCCGCCGCTTCGGTGCGCAGATTGCTGAACATTTGAGCGAACGGATGACTGGAGACACCACATTTAGGATTCATTAGAACCTATGGCAACACTTCCACTCCAGCCTGTCGGAGCATTCTGAAAAGAGCAATCAACGGTAGCCCCACTAAGGCCGTTGCGTCGCTACCCTCCATTCTCTCGATTAAGGCGATGCCCAAGCCTTCAGTTTTAATGCTGCCGGCGCAATCGTACGGCTGTTCGCGCTTGATGTAGCTATTGATCTCAGCGTTGGTCAGTTCGCGGAAGTAGACGCTACAGTTCACTAGTTCGCTGTCTTCCCATCCGGAGGCGGTGTTCCGCACTGAGACTGCGGTATGGAAATCGACCTTGCGGCCACTGGCGAGGATAAGTTGACTGACAGCTCGATCAGCGTTACCGGGCTTTTCTAAAATTTTGTCGCCACAGGTCGCGACTTGATCGGATCCGATTACTACTGCGTTAGAAAATTCCGTTGCCACTGCCGCAGCTTTTTCTACCGCCAGCCGGACGGCACGCCCGGGAGCTGTTTCGTCGGCACGTATGGTCTCTTGGACTGGGGGATTTCGGGTAATAAATTTGATTCCTAGGCGCGATAGCAGTTTCGCGCGGTAGGCAGATGAAGAGGCCAATACAAGCTGCGGGGTTCGAGCGGACATCCTAATGTCTTCAATGTTAACATCCTATTCTATTGGCGCGGGGATTTTACTATAATAATTAAATTGTTATGCCAGTTTCCTTACCTGAGCGGGTGGACCCTATACGACTGGCTGGGTCTAGCGAGTGTATCATCGGTAGTTTACCGTGTGTTGCGCTGCCGCGGATTGTCGCGGCGACGGATACGGGGACTGCCAATGACCGACGGGTCGTTAGCGTCTTTTTGCAATTCGGGATAGACGAACAAGGACATAAGAATGTAACTGGAAGCGTCTCCGCTGAACTTTGTTTGTGTTGCCAGCGTTGTATGCAACTGATGGAAATCACTGTCGATGGGCAAATAAGTCTTGGATTGGTCGGATCCGAGCAAGAGGCAGAAATTTTGCCGTCACGATATGATCCGTTGGTGCTGAGCGGACCAGAGCTCGGATTGGCCACGTTAGTAGAGGATGAATTGATACTAGCCTTACCGATTGTCTCGCGGCACGAGCTTGGGGATAAGCGGTGCAAGCCAGCTTGCTTTGACAATGAGGTGCCTGAGGCTATCGATCGTCGGGGGCAGGAAAGTCCGTTTGCGATTCTGGCGTCGCTTAAGAATGATTCAGAGTCCTGAATTAAAACGCTGCCTGCAAGAATTTTAGGAGTTATACAAAATGGCTGTTCAGAAGAGCAAGAAGTCAACCTCCAAACGGGGCATGCGCCGCGCACATGATCGCCTTTCAGCGACTTCGCTTTCGACCGAACCGATGACTGGCGAGACGCATCAGCGGCATAATTTAAGCCCCGACGGATACTACAAAGGTCGGAAACTCAGAGACGTCAAGGGCTAACCTGCCGTCTTTGCGAAAACTCCAGAATCAATCGACTAGAATCTGACCGACGGTTGTCTTGTTCCCCGCCGGTTCTCACGCGGGTTGACCATTTGAATATCAGCATCGCCTTAGACGCAATGGGCGGCGATCATGGACCGCCGGTGACGGTGCCGGCCGCATTGCAGGTCTTAAGACAACATCCCGAACTGTCTATGATCATTGTTGGTAGGCAGGATCAAATCGAGCGATGTATGGCTGTAGCCGGCGCTGTGCCGTCGGAACGACTTAGTGTCCACCATGCTTCGGAGACTGTGGCTATGGATGAGCGGCCGTCCTTGGCGTTGCGTAATAAGAAAGACTCTTCCATGCGGGTTGCGCTTAATCTGGTTCGTGATGGGAAAGCGGGAGCGTGTGTGAGCGCCGGAAACACGTGTGCTTTGATGGCAACTGCTCGGTTCGTGTTGAAGACGTTGCCGGGCGTTGATCGTCCCGCAATTTGTGGTGCCATGCCAGGCCTCAGTGGGTATTCGTTGTTATTAGATCTTGGCGCTAACATAGATTCGAGTTCGGAAGAACTTTTCCAGTTTGCGGTAATGGGTTCGGTCCTGGCCGCGGCAACAGAGAGCAAAGCAGATCCGACGGTTGCGTTGCTCAATGTTGGTGAGGAAGAGATGAAAGGCAATGATCGGGTGAAACAGACAGCGGCGCTATTGTCGAAAAGCAGTCTCAATTACGCTGGGTTCGTTGAGGGTGATGATTTGTATAAGAGCAAAATCGACGTGATCGTGTGCGACGGTTTTGTAGGTAACGTTGCTCTCAAAGCTAGTGAAGGTGTCGCTAATATGATGATGCATTTTGCGAAAGAGGAATTTTCGCGTTCGGCCTACGGCCGCGTTGCCGCGCTGTTGTCAGCACCGATGCTGAAAGCGCTACGCAGACGAATGGATCCTCGAGGCTATAATGGTGCGACTTTGTTGGGACTACGTGGCATTGTGGTTAAAAGCCATGGTGGCGCTGATCAACTGTCGCTTAGTAACGCAATCGAAGTTGCGATTGTGGAGTTGGAGAAAAAGGTGCCTGAACTGATCAGTGATCGCTTGGAATCGCTTTTGATGCAGCGCCAAGGTATCTGAAGGCATAAGACCGAGACCTGAATCGAAATGGCTTTCGCAGCGGTATTTCCTGGTCAAGGCTCCCAGGCGGTCGGGATGCTTCATGATCTCGCCGCCACCTTTCCAATTGTCCAGGTGACCTTTGCAGAGGCGAGCGAAGCACTCAAAGTCGACTTATGGGAGTTAGCGCAAAACGGGCCCGAACAAGAACTCGCGCGCACTGAGATCACGCAGCCACTTATACTAACCGCGGCCATTTCCGCCTGGCGTGTCTGGCGCAGTAACGGTGGCGCTGAGCCGTTGCTAGCAGCTGGACACAGCCTGGGTGAGTATAGCGCCTTAGTAAGCGCCGGCGTGTTGACATTCGTTGATGCAGTGAAGCTGGTCGCTGATCGCGGGCGTTTTATGCAGGACGCAGTCCCCATCGGTGAGGGGGCTATGGCTGCCATCCTTGGGTTAGGGGAAGATGAACTCAATAAGGTCTGTTGCAAGGCTAGCAGGGGTACTGAAATCGCTACCTGTGCCAATTTCAACGCACCTGGTCTGATTGTTATCGCCGGTCATGTGTCCGCTGTTGAGCGCGCATCCAACGCCGCGCGTGAGGTAGGGGCGAGGCGTGTAATCCCTTTGCCTGTCAGTGCACCCTTTCATTGCGACCTTATGCAACCCGCAGCCGAACGACTCAGAGAGATCTTATTAAAGTGCTCATTCTCCCCACCGGTCTTTCCGGTCGTGAACAATGTTGAAGTAGTATCAGAGTCTAAACCGGATGCGATCAAAGGTGCTCTCTATCGACAAGTAGTGCGCCCGGTACAATGGGTGCGGACGGTTGAATATTTCGTCGAACAGGAAGTTGATGCGGTGGTGGAATTTGGTCCCGGTAAAGTACTGAGTGGAATGTGTAAGCGCACTCATAAACCGCTGATCTGTCGCGGCGTCTACGATGCGGAGAGTCTCCAAGAGGCCCTGGACATAGTATGAGATTGGACGGGAAAACCGTGTTGGTGACCGGTGCGAGCCGAGGTATTGGCAAGGCGATCGCGATTAAGCTCGCCAATGCGGGCGCAACCGTCATCGGGACTGCAACCGGCCCTGTCGGCACGATGGCAATCGACGGTTACATGGAAGAGTTGAAATTGAAGGGTCGAGCCCGGGAACTGGAACTCGGCGATCCGAATAGTATTGAATCGCTGATAGGCGGCCTGACAGATGAGGAGTTGTTACCGGATATTCTCGTTAACAACGCAGGAATCACAAGGGATACGCTGCTCTTGCGACTGAAAGATGAAGATTGGGATGCGGTAATTAGCACGAATCTAAGCGGTATTTACAGGCTGACCAAGCTTTGTTTGCGGAGCATGTTAAAGGCGCGCTCCGGTAGAATCATCAGTATTACCTCGGTGGTTGCTCAAATGGGTAATGCAGGCCAATCAAATTATGCTGCGGCGAAAGCGGGCATTATCGGATTTTCTAAATCGATCGCAAGGGAGCTGGGTCCCCGCGGGATAACAGTAAATACTATCGCTCCTGGATTCATCGATACCGATATGACGCGGGAGCTGAGCGCTGAGCAGCGGGCACTGCTCTTGGATTCCATTCCGTTGAGACGGCTTGGCAAGAGTGATGAAATCGCTGCGGCGGTGCTGTTTCTTGCCTCCGATGAGGCTGCTTACATAACTGGCGAGACACTAAGCGTAAATGGCGGAATGTTCATGTCCTGATGTAATGACTGTAAGGTTGTTAAATGCCTCATAATCTGGTTTAAAAAAATACAATAATTATTTAATAAATAAGGTTTATTATAGCCTGTTTGCAAGTTAGAGGGTTTGCTCTAAACTAACATCCGCCACCGCCTAGGGGGCCGACATTTCAGGAGGAGTATTACGTATGAGCAGTATCGAGGAACGGGTTAAAAAGATCGTTGTCGAACAACTTGGTGTTAAAGAGGAAGAAGTAACGAACGAAGCTTCTTTCGTCGATGACCTGGGCGCGGATTCCCTGGATACAGTCGAGTTGGTAATGGCGTTGGAAGAAGAGTTCAAAACAGAAATTCCCGACGAGGAAGCAGAGAAGATTACTACCGTGCAGCAGGCGATTGACTATGTTGAAGCGAACGACGGGTGAATCGTGTAGTCGGAGTTCGAATAGGGCCGCGCCTAGAGCGCGGCCTTTTCGTTTACTGCAGTAACCCACCGGACTGGTGTGTCCTTGCTGACCGTGAGAACGAGCGCAGGGCGCGGGGGCTGGGATAAGTGACAAGAAGACGCGTGGTGGTAACCGGGCTGGGCTTGGTGTCGCCGGTGGGCAATAGTGTTAAAACATCTTGGGAAAGTATACTGGCGGGGCGGTCAGGTATCGCGGAAATCACTCATTTCGATGTGTCCGGTTTTGCCAGCAGGATCGGTGGTTCTATTAAGGATTTTGACGTCACCGAATATGTTAGTGCGAAAGAAGCCCGCAAGATGGATCCTTTCATTCACTACGGGCTGGCTGCAGGAACGCAGGCGATCGTCGATTCAGGGCTTGAGATAACCGACGCTAACGCTGAACGGGTAGGCGTATTGATTGGCTCGGGGATCGGCGGTTTGCCAGGGATTGAAAAGGGTTACCAGTCGTTCATCGATGGTGGTGCTCGGCGAATTTCCCCATTCTTTGCGCCGGGCAACATCATTAATATGGTCTCAGGGAATCTTTCTATTAAATTCGGCATCATGGGTCCAAACTATTCGATCGTCAGTGCCTGCTCGTCCGGTGCTCACAGCATTGGCGAAGCCGCGCGTTTGATTGAACGCGGTGATGTTGATGCGATGGTTGCCGGCGGGGCCGAGATGGCGACGTCGCCGACTGGCCTAGGTGGTTTTGCGTCGGCTAGGGCTTTGTCGACCCGTAACGACGATCCGGAGCGTGCAAGCCGGCCATGGGATCAAGATCGAGACGGGTTCGTATTGAGTGATGGTGCAGGAGTGGTCGTACTCGAAGAGTATGAATTAGCGAAGCGACGCGGTGCGGTGGTTTATGCGGAAATGGCGGGTTTCGGTATGAATAGTGATGCCTATCATATGACTGCGCCGTCCCCGGGTGGGGAAGGAGCGTCCCGGTGCATGCAGCTTGCTCTAGCAGATGCAGGGGCGAACCTTGATGAAGTACATTACATCAACGCGCACGGGACATCGACGCCAGCGGGTGACAAAGCGGAAACACTTGCCGTGAAAGGTGTCTTCTCTGATAGAGCTCAAAATGTGGCCATTAGCTCGACTAAATCGATGGTGGGCCATATGTTGGGTGCAGCGGGGGGCGCGGAGGCGGTTTTCGCGATACTTGCTATCCGCGACCAAGTCGCGCCGCCGACCATTAATTTGGAGAGGCCGGATCCAGAGTGTGATCTCGATTACGTCCCCAACGAGGCGCGACCGATGCAGATCGACCTGGCGCTTTCGAATTCGTTTGGTTTTGGTGGAACTAACGCTACTTTGGCTTTCAGAAGACCACCGGGTTAACGATCAAAGACCGCCGCTAATGTGGAAATGGGTTGTCGGAGCCAGTGCCGTAATAGTGGTGCTAGCGCTCGGTGCTCTAGCTTGGTTTTGGCAGGATATGGAAAGTTCCCTGCAGCCCCCTCTGGCATTATCGGAACCGCTCAAATTGACGGTCGATTCCGGGATGACGATCGGCGTAATTGGCGGGCGGCTTGCCGCGCAAGGTATTCTCGAAACCCCGCGTTATTTAGTAATTGAAGCGCGGCGCAATGGCGTCAGCAGACGTATCAAACGAGGCGAATATGAAATCACGCCGGGCATGAACGCGCGCCAATTATTGGCGAAAATTGTTGCCGGCGAAGTCATCGAATACAGCATTACATTTATCGAAGGTTGGCGGTTCCGTGATATGCGGGAAGCACTTGCAGGCAACCCTAATTTGGACCGTATGTTAACGGGGGTGAGCGACGAACAAGTAATGGAGAAGCTCGGTGAACCGCAACGTCATCCGGAAGGATTGTTTTTTCCCGATACATATCGGTTTCGGGCTGACACCAGCGATCTGCAGGTGTTGAGATGGGCACGGAGAAGGATGCAAGCAATACTTTCTAAGCGATGGCAAGAACGCGTTGATGGTTTACCTTACGAGTCTCCCTATGACGCTCTGATCATGGCGTCGATAATCGAAAAGGAAACCGGTTTGGCAGCCGAACGTGCGGATATTAGTGGAGTGTTTGTACGTCGTTTACGTGCCAGAATGCGTCTGCAATCGGATCCTACGGTGATTTACGGTATGGGTGATGAGTTCGACGGTAATATCAGACGGGGTGATCTGCAGACCGATACCGCTTACAACACGTATGTTCATCGTGGCTTGCCACCAACGCCGATAGCGATGCCCGGTGATGGGGCCATTAGCGCTGCTCTCAATCCCGCCTCAGGAAGCGCGTTCTACTTCGTTGCCAAAGGTGACGGCAGCCACCATTTCTCTAGTTCCATTGCGGAACATAATCGCGCTGTTACGCAGTATCAGAAGCGGCGATGACGGATGGCGTTTCAGGTTTTTTTGTTACCCTGGAAGGGATAGAGGGCGTCGGTAAGAGTACTCAGGTCGATTTCGTGTGCGCTTTGTTGCGGGATATGGATTGGCCGGTAATTCACACCCGTGAGCCTGGTGGAACGGAATTTGGTGAACGGATCCGGACCCTGTTATTGGAAGACTCCGATCAACCGATGCATGCCGACACTGAGCTTCAGCTCATGTTTGCTGCTCGCTCGGAGCATTTGCATAAAAAAATAATTCCAGCCTTAAAGCGTGGTGTAGCGGTTGTCTGTGATCGCTTCACTGATGCGACTTACGCCTACCAAGGGGGCGGACGTGGTCTGGACAAGGAACGTATATCCATTCTGGAAACTTTGGTGCAAAGTGATTTACGTCCAGACGTGACACTGTTATTGGACGCACCCATAGGTGTCGCTTTGGAGCGCTCGCGTTCTCGTGCTGGTGCTGAGGATCGGTTTGAGAACGAACAAAAGGAGTTTTTTGAACGGGTTCGGCAGGTCTATCTAGAACGGGCGCGTCAGATGCCGTCACGTTACTACATCGTCAATGCACAGCAGTCGGTCAAACAAGTCTCAACGGCGATAGGAGAGGTTATAACTCGGATATTGAATGAGCGGCAAACGGGGTGATCTACCCTTGGCAAGAGAGTGTCTGGCGTCGTCTGATGACGGCTCGCTCGTTAGAGCGTCTGCCGCATGCACTGCTACTGTGCGGTCCGTCCGGAAGCGGCACCGGCGACTTTGCCGAGACGTTTGCCATGGCACTGCTTTGCACGGAGCCTAACACCGGTGGCCTGCCCTGTGGTCAGTGCCGACCATGCAGGTTAGTTAGGGCGGAAACTCATCCGGACCTTACAAATGTCGCGCCGGAGAAAGAGGGGGCGGCA
>CAZBOQ010000101.1:0-8709 GCA_964493555.1 uncultured Gammaproteobacteria bacterium
ACGAATTTCTGCAGGGGCGCCGACAGACAGCACGCGCGCCCGACGAACTCGTTACTCATTTTCAAATCGAAGCGCCACCCCCATCCTCGCACGACCTCTATTTGAAAGTAGGCCGTCGCGGCGCTACCGAAGTCGCTATCGTCGGGCTCGCGCTTCGTTTAACGCTCAAGGAAGATGGCGAAACGGTCGAAGACGTTCGTATCGCGACCTGCGCAGTGGGGCCAGTGCCACAACGGATCGCGACTGCGGAAGCGATCCTGGCTCAACATCAATTAACCTCACAGGCGATCGCCGCAGCATGCGATGCACTGCTCGCCAGTAGCGCACCTATCGACGATGTCCGTGGTTCCGCATCGTATCGCAACGCGTTGTTACCACGATTACTGCGCCATGCATTGGACCGCACTCGAATATCGTTCCAACGTCAATGAATACTCAGGAAAAAAGACTCGAGATAGTTGTCAATGGTCGCTCTGAGGTACTCGTCTCAAGGCCGGATGAAACGCTGGCCGAAGTGCTGCGCGAAAGACTCCATTTGACCGGAACCAAAGTCGCCTGTCAGGAAGGTGAGTGCGGCTCGTGTACCGTACTGGTCAATGGTCGTGCTGTTGACGCCTGCATTTTTGCCGCCCAAGCCGCGCATGGGCTATCGGTCGAAACGGTAGAAGGTATCAACGACAATGTCTTAGGCGCCACAATCCAGAAAGCAATTGTTGCCGGCGGTGGGGTACAATGCGGATTTTGTACCCCGGGGTTTGTCATGATGGTGACGGCATTACTGCGCGAGTATCCCAATCCGAACCGGGTTACGGTTCGCGAGGCCCTGACGGGAAATATTTGTCGATGCACCGGCTATGTTCAGATCGAAGACGCCATCATGTCGATCATCGAGAAACCAACCGCGTAAGGGCGTAGAACCTCGGCACCCACAGGCAACACTACTTATATCGACAGTCGCGGACGCAACAACGTCAAGCGGAGTAGCGGATAGAGGATTATCGCACCGGCAAGTGAAGTGATGCACTCTATGGTAATAATATCCTCTAGCACGTAGTGCGCCATTACCGTGCTCGCCACTACAGTCACTACACCCGCATAGTTCACTAATTCCGGCTCGCTCTCGCTCCTTCGCAACCGCGCCGAGATGACGTAGTAGTCGAGAATAATTACACCAACCAGACAAGTCATGAACACACCTAACAATGTGAACCACTCCTCCACATGCTCGAGAATATCTCCGTATAACATAACCAGTGCAATGACGTTGGCCAAGACCACGAAAACAAACCGTCCCGGCCGCCAGCCGAATAATGCATCACACAGGTTGGTTAGAGACAGCGACGAGCTGTAGGTATTCAAAACCTGCGCCTTCGCCTGCGCGAGGAACATCAGAATAAATCCCACCGCTCCGCTGAACACCATAAAGGTTGCGGCAATACTATCCGGGCTCTGGAGTACTCGTGCCTGAGCTGTCTCGGCGTTCAGACCTCGGCCAATAAAATATTCCGTTACCGTCCCTGCAGCGGCGTACATCAGCACTCCTCCAAGCAGCATTACTACACAGGTAGACAGTAATATCCCAAGAGTAGCCGCTATACCCACATCGAAGGTGGACCGACCGTACCGCCCGAAGTCAGCATTGTTGAGCGCCAAAGTACCCGCCGGTGCGATGAGTATATTAAACGCGAACGCGTATTTATCGAGCGGAGTATGGATCCCCAACCCCGTGAGCGCGACTTCTGGTAGTTGCGTGGGAAAGAGCAAAGCTTCCTCTATTTCGCGTCCAGATTGCGTAACAATATCGATGATGATCCAGGCCAACAGTAGAAGAAACGACACGACCATGACAGATGACGCGCGAGTAACCAGCTCGAAACCGAACGCCGTAAGTAAGATCCACGTAATCGTAAAAACACTGTAAATAAGAATCCGCAACATGAAGGTGTCCTGTGCCTCAAAAAAAAGTAAGACACCCCGATAGAGCAACGCGTTTTCAATCGCCAGGAAACTAATAATCATGGTGCCGAAAATGACCGAGGCAAGCGCAGACCCACGAACCCCCAGGCTGAATTGACGCGTGATCACGGTGCCGGAGCAACCCGTATTATAGGCAATACTCGCAATTCCCCAGGCAAGTGCGCTGCCGATCACCAACGCCGTGATCCCGGCCATAAGCGCAATTTTCACCCCGGCAACAAAACACACGAGGCTACCGAGATACAACATGACGAGTGTGGTTACTAAGCCTGTAGTATTCCATGACATTGTCAACCAGCCCTTACGTTCAGAAGCGGGGACGCGCTCCAGGGCATAGTCCTCCATCAAATCCGCAATACGCTGCACTGCCATCCGTCTCTCCCGTTGGGCTGCTGCTAATCTCCAAGCACAGTATATTCCGTATTGACTTCCAGAAGCCCACTCCGAGGCTAAGCAACCGTTGCTGTTTAGCTCAAAAGCTGGAAAACTCTGGTCAGCATCGGCAACAGCCTGGGAAGACTTTTATGCTGATTCACACTTCATTGCCCGCCGAAGATCCGGAACTCGTATCAAGAGTGCTGTGCGAAATCGCCGGCGGAAAGAGGTGCTCCTTTCCATACCCCGGGGCGTTCTATGTTGGTTTCGATGACGACAACTCGACTGCAGTCGAGATCTATCCGATCGACACTCAACTACATCCCGGAACTGGATCCCAGTACGGGCGGCTCGAGTCGACGGAAAAATCTCGTGAACGAATGGTTCGATACGTGGGTTCACACGAGAGCGTCAACTACATCGCGTCACACATAGCGCTCAGTACGCCGCTCAGTCTCGATGAGATCTATGAGATCGCACTGCGCGAGAAATGGCGAGCTTCTTATTATTCGAGAAGGGACACTTTTCGACTTGTCGAGTTCTGGCTGGAAAATCGTATTTTAGTGGAATTAGTCCTAGCGGAGGACCTTGAAGATGCGATCGCTGCGCTTAGAGTCGAGGCGTTTGACCACGATCACCGTAAACTTGGTACAGATCTAAAGACCGGTAGCATCATCAACAAACCCGCTTAGCAGTCAACCGCTTATTACAAACGCGGCAAGAACTCAGATGTTCAAGAACCGCTTCGCGTTATCGGTAAGGATCTTCTGCTTGGCGACGTCGCTGAGAGCGGCCTCACGAACGGTGTGGCCGATAGACTTCTCACCAATCGAAAATGGGTAATCCGAACCTAGCATAACCTGGTCTTCACCCATTATCTGCACGACAAATTCCAACACCCGCGGGTCGAATACCATCGAATCTACCGAAAATCTATTCACATACGCCGACGGCGGTTTACTCGATTTGCCTTTACCATCCGGTCCGTAGTACCAGACTTGGTCCAGCCGCCCGACCGTTCCAGGAAAACTTCCACCACCGTGTGCAAAACAGACACGGAAATTCTCTGGCACCGCATCAAAGACACCGCCGAGGATCATTGAACTGATGGTAAGGTGCGTCTCGGCGGGCATGCCCACGCTATACATGGTCATGTGTTTAGCCATCCGGTTACGGCCCAGCATGTCCCATGGATGTATCAAGACTGCTGCACCTTCCGCAGCACAATGGGAAAAAAAAGTGATCATTTCGTCGGAATCAAGATTCTCCTCACCGACATGATTACCGATCTGCACACCCTTGTGCCCAGCCTCCATGCAACGAGTCAGTTCTTTCGAAGCGATATCGATATCCTGCAGCGGTACCTGGCATAGCGCAGCTAGCCGTCCTTGCCCGCGCGCAACGATTTCCAGAGCCAGATCATTAGTGAGTTTGGCAATATCAACTGCATGTTCGGCTGGGCGTGTGTACTGGTGCAACACCGGTGTGGAGCAGATCACCTGCAGCTCGATGCCATGGAGGTCCATATTCTCAAGGCGCGCCTCCACATCCCAACATTCGTGGGTGATATCTCGGAAGTGGCGATCGTCAATATAGATAGTAGAGGTAGTCGCACTGGTGGACTCTATTCGTGGCCAACCATTGGTACCGTATTTTCCCGCGAGATCTGGGAGTTCCCGCGGGAAAAAGTGTGTATGCATGTCGATTACTTGCATGAGCGGCCCACTACTTCGCTGGGTTCAAATGTCCACACCGTCCGCAAGTACGCTTTACCTCATCACCTACATAATCGGCAGTGGCCTCATTAATGAACCCCACGAGATTCTTCTGAATATCGCCCACAACCTCATGCAACAACTGATCGCACTTCTGGCAATACCATTGCAAATGATCGTCCTTTCCAGCTGGCCGGTGACGCTCGATGACCATGCCTTTGCTCCCTTCGGGACGTTGCGGCGAATGCGGCACATTCGCAGGTAGCAGCAAGACCTCGCCAGCTTTAATCGATACGTTTTTAGGTCTACCGTCCTCGCGTATTTTGAGCGTCAGTTCTCCTTCGATCTGATAGAAAAATTCCTCTGTAGGATTGACGTGCCAATCCGTACGGTCATTACCACCCAACATCACCACCACAAAATCACCGGTGTCCGTATATACCGGCTTCCCGCCAACAGGCGGCTCCAGAGACTGGGCATTCTCGGCAATCCAATTCTGTATGTTGATAGGCGACACACTGGCCATTGTTATCCTCCATCGCCGGTTCGCTGGCGAATGATGTCATAATAGCCGCGTATTTAAACCATGGCCACGTGACCTTGCATGGATACGAAATTCTTTGACGACATTTCGATCGGTGAGGACTTTGTATGCCCTCATTACGATGTTCCTGCGGAGGAGCTGCTAGAGTTCAATCGCAAGTGGGATAAGCTACCTATCCATTTGAACGAACACGCGGCCCTAGCGGCGGGGCACCGCGCCGTTATTGCCTCCGGTCAGTATACGCTTTGCATAAAACAGTATTTCGTCAACGCGATGCCGTGGAGCTCCTGCGTGATCGGTGCCATCGGCTTCGACGATCTCCGATTTCTCGGACCAGTTTACGGTGGCGACCGAATCTCAATGACGATCGAATGCATCGACAAACGTGAATCCCGGAGCAAACCGGATCGCGGCATCGTAAAATTCGCTATGAAAATGACCAATCAGGACCAGCAACCAATTTTGAGCTATATCGACATAGTCATGTTGAAAAAACGAGCCACCTGAACTTATTCACTACGCCGCCAATATTGACCGGACCTTCTCCACGGCAGTATCCTCAATGGAAGCTAAGTGTGCCGCGTCGGTCTCGGTAAAATAGTCGCTTATTGCCCGTCTATAGGATCGCCGACGACGCACACGCGCATACCATTCCATAAGGCTCGGGCACGAATCGCGCCACAATTCCAGCAATGATAGTTTGGCGAGTCGATCAGCATACGGCGTGGCAGCCGCATCGGCCAGGGAATAATTCGGTCCCGCTAGCCACATCGCTGTTTGCAGAGCCTTATCCATATCGCGTAGTAATGCATCGAAGCGTCGCACTGCACCGATCACGATTGGCGCATCTAGTCCTTGCGCGTACACCTCGCGTTGACGGTCACGTCGTCCCGGATCCGGCATCGCTGCAAAGTGCGCTTCCTGCTCAGCCTCTGTCTTCGTCCGAAAACTCGCTCGGAACGCGGTCGCGTGAGTCATCACGCCACAGTCCGGATGAGTCGGTACGTCGATCCTTTTCATCCAATGTCGCATGCGAACTCGATCTTGTGCACTCGAAGGCAACAAGGTTGGTTCGGGAAACCGATCCTCAAGATAGAACTGGATGATTGACGACTCGATAACTACATAATCGTCATCGATCAAAGTCGGCACTACAGCACCGGGGTTGAGCTTCAAATAATCGGGCTCGAACTGCTCCCCGGCACGAAGGTCCAAAGTCTTGCTGGTAAATGCCAAACCCTTCTCCGCTAGCACAAGCCGGACCTTGATCGCACAGACCGACGTCGTGCCATCGTATAGCGTCAACATTGCAGATAATTCTTTGCTCGGAAATGGCCTTAGGTCAACCTGCCGGAACGTTTAAAATCCATCTCGGCACAAAACATCGCTGCAGGTCTAATTGACCGGGGCCGAACAATCCGCATGGATCTGCATCAACGGCTCAATCTCATAAGGCATCTGCCGTCCAATCCCACACTCCGTCGCAATGCCAAAGTCCTTGACATATCTGCTCGCAGTCGCGATGCGTCTATTCGTTCCCTCAACACCATCTTCGATGTGAACTAAGACGAGGTAAAGTCTGCAACCTGAGGAAAGCTCTAGATCAGCGAGCGGTTCGAAATATGCATCATCGTCCCGTTCAATCGGCACTGGGAGGTGAATGTACTCAATAGATCGCTGCACTCGTTTCAGTGTCGCGTTAGTCAGATGAACCATCAGGCCGGCATCCTTGGGCTCCAACATATGCTTGCCGTTAGGGTCCCCGTAGCACCAGTGAAAACCCATTTCGACGCCTTCCGGCACCTCGCTACATAATCGCTCGAACTGCTGCATCGTTTTCTCTTCGAATTCCTCAAGCGAACCTGCCATTGGAAAGGCACCTTCGAGCGCTATCACCTCAACGGCAATATCCCACTGGATGGACAACTCAGTCTCCGGAATTGCAGTCAGTATTTTTTTAAGATCCGCAACCAATGAACGTTCGTACACATTTAAAAAATCTGGGATTGCGCTAGGACTGATATGAGGAAGTGCGATCGCAAGCGGTGTTGGCAGCGCCACCATAAATCTTGTGCCGTCCGGGACGGTACCCTGCTGTTTCAGCGCTGCAAAACGCGCATACGAAGCCAATGCATGCTCAGCATAAGTGGTGTTCATAAATATGGAGTCCACATCCACACCAGCTTTAAATTTTGCAGGATGGATCTCGACCTCCCCAGGGACCCCATCAGTCATCATTGGAAAGATTATGGGAGCTTGGCTCGGATCTGGCTCGAGATTTGGATCTTGCTCTATTACGGTAAATTGCCAATACGCCCATTGGCGACGCGGTCCGGTTTCCCCGTCCGGGATCCGGACCAGATGCTTACCAAGCACCTTGGCGGCCGCGCTAATTACAGCGTCACTATCCTCCAGCCACACGCTACCGACGAGATGCGCTCCTTTGGCAATTTTCTTGGACATTAGGCGTTCTCCAGTATTTTTTTGGAAACTCAAAGATAACACAACCGCAATTTATCCTTTCGCTCTAAAATTATTTCTACAAATCAGATACGCACCCCCGCCCCCCGACAGATACAACAGCCTCAGCTGCTGAGGATCCGAATGAACGATAAATTGGAAATTGTTAGTGAATTTGGGTGTCAAGTTTTAAGCGGACAGAATCAGTATTGCAACATATCGACACTCGCCATACCCCTGTCAATAACAGTTGTGCTTATTGTCAAAATAATTAGACCTATTAATGCTACACAGTTCGTAAAAATCACAACATCGTCACGACGATGGGCCATACCTATTGCGTAGGTGACATATGCCGTCCTATCTGTGTGGGCAACACAAAAACTAATCTGCAATGCTAAAAATCAATACTCATGACTCTAGGATTAGGGTGTAAATATATAAAGCACTGATATATATTATTTTTTTAAAAACCGGGGCCACCGCATTGGCGGACAGTTATCAAGGTAAATTGGGGCTTCTATAAATCAGAACTTGTCGCCGACATGGATTTCAAGAACTTTGACGAGGCTTAGATCTTCACGGATGAACGCGTTGGTATAAAAGCGATACTACAGAGGTACTTCGGACATACGAGGCCAGCGAATACGCTGGTCAGAGTCGCGACGATAATTATTAACCGAACCCCATCTCGCAGGGACTACGGCGCGAAAAATTACTTGCTCACCGACGCTTCGGCAGTGGGGCCAGCGCAAGCTCCCATCGCGAGTACATAGGGGCGCGCTTAGCGAGCACCACAACCACAATAACGAATCCGGCCAACAGCCCTAGTGTCAAGCCCACATCCAGCGCATTGTTAAACACGCCCGCATCGGGTGACAGTGCCGGCACGACCATCAGATATTTGCAAATCCAAATACCGAGGTTCACGCCGAAACTGACAACGCACATTGCTACCAGTGATCGATTGATCACAGCAAAGATCAAAGCGACGAAAGGGATAAAAAAACAACCGGCCATCATGGTCCAATAGAAAGGCGCATAATGGCCATACATTTGACGCCATAACGGCTCGAATTCATGGGGAAGATTGCCGAACCAAATCACGAAAAACTGAGCCCAAAACATATACAACCATATCAACGTAAAAGCGGTGACCATCATGCTTAAACCGCGGATCTGAGCGGGCCCAAAATTAGAACCCGTTGGCGCGGAGCGACCGAGTAGAGCTGGGAAAACGATCAACGCAGCAGTACCGGCGAACAAGTTCCCGAACCAAAAGAAAATCGGAAACACGGTGCTGTGCCAGTGCGGGATAATCATCATCGCGTAATCCCAAGCGAAAAACGTGCTAACGAGCACGAAGCATAGAACCACCACGGGTGACATTACATATAACTGCTGCTCGACCTCTCGATGGTCTACGCCATCGGCTCCCTCGAGATCGGGCCGCAGGGCCTTCATTACATATGCATAGCTAACACCGTAAAACAACAACAGCGCGCTAAGATTTCTAATTAGTAACCAGTCGAGGTTCAGCCACGGACTTAGGTGGTCATCAGCAGATGCTGATAGCCAATAGAACAAGTCGTCGCTTGCCTGGTAATAAATCAGCAAAAACCCGAGGATCGCAAACGG
>CAZBOQ010000102.1:0-3368 GCA_964493555.1 uncultured Gammaproteobacteria bacterium
GTAGCCATGGCGTTGCATGGAATCAAGATTCATTTAATACCCACACTCATCGGGAAAGGGCTCTCCGGTAAAGCTGCTGCAGGGGCGGCCGGCCTCATGGGTATTACCTCGCTGGTGTTCCGTGTTTTACTGGGCTACTCATTTGACCGAGTCTTTGCGCCTTGGGTAGGCGCCGCTGCGTTCTCCTGCCCGATAATCGCGGTTTTTATTCTAATCTGGGGCCAAGACCCGCAATTGTTGATAATCAGCGCGTTTCTTCTTGGCATTGCGACGGGAGCCGAAGGTGACCTATTGGCCTATTTGACTGGCCGATATTTCGGTACGCGCGCGTTCGGTGAGCTGTTCGGGTATGTATACGCTGCCTTCATTATCGCAAGCGCAATCGGCCCATACCTCATGGGATACTCTTATACGCGCACCGGCTCGTACGAACCGATGTTAAGCGTCTGCATTCTCGCCTTTGCAACGGCCGTGGGTTTGCTAATAAGCCTGCCTAAATTTCGTCGTTAGCTTACATATCCAAAAACCATCTTGAGCAAGATCTAACGTAACATACTGCCCTTCGCATACGTTGCACCGGAGAAACCATGAAAACGCGCAGCGAGACACTGGCATTTTTTCTTGCACTTACTACAACTGCAATCGCATCTAATGGTATATCGGCCGCCGATATAGTCGCAGATCCGGGACAAGTGGTTTTCTCCTCGTTGCGCCCAGGCAACTGGGACATATTCCATTTTCCCACCCCCGGTGGCCCACCCAAGCGGCTGACCGATCACCCAGGGCTCGACTACGAGGCGACATTCGCACCGGATGGGCGCTGGGTCGTGTTTACCTCCGAGCGACGCGGCAATCCTGATCTCTACGTGATTGATCTACAGAGCGGCGGCCCACCGCGTCTGTTGATCGATAACGATGCAATGGAAGATCAGGCGACGATCTCTCCAGACGGCAAGACCATCGCCTTCATGAGTACGCAGAGCGGTAATGCGGATATCTATACGATGCCCTTCGACCCGACGACTACGAGCAGCTTCGACCAAGCGGTAAATCTATCCAACCACCCCGGTGGCGACTTTCGCCCGGCTTTCTCGCCGGACGGCAAACGCATCGCTTTCTCGACGGACCGCGACACAGAAGTCTACGGCCATCCTGCCTTCAGCTTCATGCGGCAACGCGAAGGCGAAGTCTACGTAATGGACGCAGACGGCAAGAATACCCAGCGGCTGACACATGCCCGCAGTTGGGACGGCTCTCCTGCGTGGTCCAAAGATGGACAGACGATCTACTTTTACTCGGCGCGCCCACGGCAACTTCCTGGCGCGCCAATCAGCCATATCCTCGGCCAGGAGGGCGGATTTAGGATCTGGGCAATGAATCCGGACGGTTCCCGTCCCCGAGCAGTGACTCCCGAGGGTGTGGAAGCGCTGGCGCCGGCGTTAACGCCCGACAACCGCATAGCGTTTCAAACTCGCCGCAGCTTTATTGGCTGGTATATCCAGTCTATGCGTCTCAATGGGACCGGACCACGCCTGGAAAGTAATGAAGCAACCGAGTATTGGGGTCCGGATTATCACCCCGGTGGTTCAGGTATGGTTTGCCACGGCGTCGGACCGGTGGACACGGACAAAGTGGCTGTTCAGGACATTCTCGGACCCGGCGCTTTGTTGGCCGGCGACTATCCGGCCGAAGTTAATTTCCTTGGCGCCAAAATGACCACATTTGCCATGCGCCACACTAGCGGTCTCGCCGCGCATCCTTACCAGCCCAAAGTAGCAGTTACTATCGAAAACAATCTCGGTACCAGATTCGTCATAGAGGACTACCATGGGGTCAACCAGACTGAACTCTTTGCTGTGGACGGTATCGGGATTGTAAGCGGTACGCTAAATCGCATTTACGGATTGAAATGGTCCACCGACGCGAATTGGATCACCTATACACAGGGTTGGTTCTTCGGTGACCAGACCAACAAGGCGGACGTTTGGAAGATCCGCAGCGATGGGACACAACGGACCAATCTTACCGAAGGTTCCGACAGCAACAACGGGATGCCTGGTTTTTCCCCCGATGGGAACAAAATAGTTTTTAGAAGCTCGCGTGGCGGCAATTTCGATCTGTACCTCATGAACGTGGATGGCAGCGGTCTCGTCCAACTAACCGACGACGAAGCGAAGGACAACTTTCCTGTTTTCGCGCCGTCCGGTGATGCGATCGTGTTCTCCTCCGATCGCGACAGCGAACTGGACCCCTTGGGCTACAAAAGTTTCGACAACTACATAATGAAACTGACCCCCGATGGGCACCCTGGAGTAACCACACGTATCACCGATGACCCGGGTCATGACGCTCACCCAAATTACTCACCGGACGGCAAGTGGATCGTGTACACCTCGGAACGCGCCGGATTGAGCGATGAGGAACCGCTGGTGCAAGAAGTCGTTTTCGGACCGCAGATGTACGGCGAGATTTTCGCCTATCGTCTGAGTGACGGCTTACACATCCGCCTCACCCACAACAAGTGGGAAGAATCGGGGCCCTTCTGGATACAAATGGACGAGCACGCCCTATCTTCGTGGTAGCCAAGGCCCGTCCGTATTGGCTAGCGGACCAATTATTCAGCCGCTAGGATCGCCTCCAGCACCGGGGTAAGGTGTTGCTTGAACAGGGAAAGCGTCACTGTCCACTCTTTCCCAATATGCGATCTGAGATAATGCGCAATTGGATCTCCGAGGTGCCCTCGAAGATCTTGGTTAGACGCGCATCCCGCCAGTAACGCTCCGCAGCCGTCAGCGTTGTGTATCCGGCGCCGCCATGGATCTGTAAACCCTCGCTGGTCACCCGCTCAGCCATTTCGGTGGCCATATACTTCGCCATCGACGCCTCCAGATCGCAACGCTCACCCTGATCTATCGTGTCGCACACCGAGTACATGAGTTGCCGGTTTGCTTCTATTTCCGCCGCCATGTGGGCAATCTTGAAACGTATGGCTTGAAATTCGCCGATGGGCTGACCGAATTGTTTTCGCTCCAGACAATAGGCGCTTGCGTCCTCCAAAGCGCCACGCGCCACACCGACCGCGCGTGCCGCGGTGTGCGCACGGCCAATCTCGAGCCCGGCACTGACCATATAAAAACCCTGACCTTCTTTGCCGAGCAAATTCTCGATGGGAACCCTCAGATTGTCGAAGGCCAGCTCGAACGTCTTCCATCCGAAATAGCCGATCTTCGGAATGGTACTGGCGTGGATCTCGGGGGGAAAGCCACCGCGCGGTTTATCGACCAGGATCGCGCTGATACCACGGTGGCGGTGTGCGGGGTCGATCTCGGGATCGGTACGCGCCATCACGATAATAAAATCAGCCTGAT
>CAZBOQ010000103.1:0-4113 GCA_964493555.1 uncultured Gammaproteobacteria bacterium
TCGAAGGCAGGCGCCGGGCCGGCAGCCAAATCGCCGGGGAGTTTCGTGATCCCGACAACCACTCGTTGGAGATCTATTGGGGCGTTGACCAGATTGGCAGTGACGGTGTAACCCGACCCGAAGACCATTGGGATTGGGTTCACTCCCTGGAAGAGGCTATAGCCAGGCCGCTACCCGGTCAGGACACAAGGCTGCGGGACGGATAGCGGTACAACCACTTTCAGACAAGGTGGTCGCGTCGCTGAATGCCGCGATTGCAGCGGCTGGCCAGCTGGCGCCACTGGATGATATTGCGGTCGGCTTCGAATAGATGCTCGGTTACCCACGCCGCGTCGTCTTGATAAAAATTCTGCTGTGCTTCGCGCGCCCACACATCGTCATTGTTAAAACCGGCGAGCGCCAAATCCCGCCATTTATTCTCGAACTCGTCGGCAAAGGCTAGCTCCTCAGCTTCATCCGCGACCCGACGGCCGAGAGTTTGCACATAGAAGTGTCGAGTATCATCGATAGGCACGTACCATTCGTACTGCACCGTCCCGGGTTCCGGCCACGGTTGGACACGCAACGCACCGGGCAACCAAATTGAAATGTCATTGGCAACGCGTGTCTTGCCCCTATGCCCACGTATTACGGTTTCCCCATCAATCTTACCTTCAAACACTGGCTGGCAGCGATCGCCCAGCAAATCAAACACGCCTTTTGGCCCCGCACCCTCATCGACAACCTTGAACGGTTCCTGATCGGAAGACACAAACCCTAGCGGCAAAGCGAGATCATTGCTGTCTACTAAAACCGAATCTTTGTGGATAAATATGTGGGTCGCATCGAAGCCGTTCTCGCAACCGACGCGCCAGTTAGCCGATACTTCCTGGCGTACGCCACGAACAGCGAGATCGGCGTTCAAAAACCCGGGCGGCACATCATCAACAAGCGCCGGCGGGTCAATTTCACCGACGAACACAAAAATAATCCCTTTTGCCTCCTGCACTGGGAACACGGGCAAACGCAATTTACCAATCATATTGCTGCCAGGGCTGGTCAGAATGTCGCAAAGCTCACCGTCGTCGAGTCGGTAAGTAAAACCGTGATACCAGCAGGTGAGCGTCCCTCTCTTATAACACTCCGGTTTCCTCGAAAAAGCGACGCCCCGGTGTAAACAACGATCCCGTACCGCGTGCACAACGCCGTCGACACGGGTCAGCAACAACTGGTCACCGAGTATCGGATGAGATTTGAACTCGCCTTCGCCGAGCTCGTTTGAAAAAAGTGTTGGATACCAATGGTTACGGAATCCGAGTTTGGCTTCTACGTATCCGGCATAGCGCGAACACCTCGACAGGATTTCAGGATCAACATCAGCGCCAGCATTCATGGTATCTGTGCAAAGCACTCATCGACATGGGAAAGCAACCATCAGCGTGGCTTAAGACAAGCAGTTTGACCTCATCCACAACTTCGAGCCCCCTGTTCGCCAAATAACCTCCAGCTCTACCTGTTTCGCTTCTTTAATAACTACCGCCAAACTGGTGACACGGCTAAGCTGCCTCGGCTACCGCAATAAACGATGGCGTTTTCATAGCCTGCTACGTTTCAATCTGGATACCAATTTAATAGCATAGTCTATGGTGGGGGAACATGAACGACTGAGTTGTTATGCATGCGAACGGACTTTAGCTTCACGCCGCCGCGTGTGCAGTACTCGTTCGGTGTACCCGTTTGGCTCATCGCAACCATCAAACACCAAGTCAAGCGCCGCCTTAAAGGCAATACTGTCATCGAAATCAGGTGCCATATTATGATAACGTGCGTCTCCTTCATTCTGACCGTCCACTATCACGGCCATTTTTCGGAAGCAGTTTAAAACCTCCTCACGCGAGACCAGTCCGTGGTGCAACCAGTTAGCGATATGTTGACTGGAGATGCGCAGGGTTGCGCGGTCTTCCATTAAACCGCGATTTGCCAGATCCGGCACCTTGGAACACCCTACACCCTGGTCTACCCAGCGCACGACATAGCCCAGAATCCCTTGGGCATTATTCTCCAGCTCCTCGCGGACATCCGACTTGTCGAGCCGTCTGTCTCCCAATAACGGCAATGTCAGGATTGCGTCCAAGCTCGCGCGTTCACGTTTGGCGAGTTTCTGCTGTCGGGCTTGCACGTCTATCTGGTGATAGTGCATGGCGTGCAAGGTGGCGGCGGTCGGTGAGGGGACCCAAGCAGTGTTGGCACCGGCTGCCGGGTGCACGATTTTCGCCTCCATCATCGCCCGCATCTCATCGGGCATCGCCCACATTCCTTTTCCGATCTGGGCTCGCCCGTCCAAACCCACCGCGAGGCCTACGTCGACGTTCCAGTCTTCGTACGCAGACATCCAAGGCTCGGCTTTGATGTCCTGCTTAGGCGCAACCGGACCTACTTGCATCAACGTATGTATCTCGTCGCCGGTACGATCAAGAAATCCAGTATTGATGAAAATCACGCGTTCGCGTGCGTTTCGTATGCACTCCATAAGATTAACAGTGGTACGTCGCTCTTCGTCCATGATGCCAATCTTAATGGTGTTCGGCTCAAGCCGTAGCGCCGCCTCTACCCGGGCGAATAGCTCAACGGTCGCGGCCACTTCCTCCGGTCCATGCAGCTTCGGCTTGACCACATAGATGCTGCCGGTTCTGGAATTTCTGGCACCAGTCATGACGAGATCGTGTTTGGCGGCTAGACAAGTAATCATGGCGTCGAGGAACCCCTCGGGTATTGGTTCACCGTCGGACTGGCAAATGACTTCGGTATACATGTGTATTCCAACATTTCTCACCAGTAACACACTACGTCCGGGTAACGTGATCGATGCACCGCTCGGCGCCGTATACACGCGATCCGGGTTAAGCGCGCGTTCAAACCTGCGCCCCGCTTTTTCGATGGTCTCTTTCAGATCTCCCTTCATCAGTCCCGTCCAGTTGCCATAGACGCGAACTTTGTCTTCGGCATCAACAGCGGCGACTGAATCTTCACAATCCTGGATGGTCGTTACTGCAGCCTCCAATACCACATCCTTGACGCTTGCAGGGTGCGTACGACCAATTGTGTGATTTCTATCCAAGTGAATTTCGATGTGCATTTTGTTGTGTTCGAATAAGATGAGCTCTAACGCTCCGTTGCGCTCGACATACCCGACAAATCTGTTCGGCTCGGCAAGCGTCGTGCAACCACCGCCTTCCAGCGCGACACTTAGCCATCTGTCATCAGTGTCACCAGCCAAGCTGTACCCCGTAACCTCAGCATGTTTGCCTTCGGCCAATACAATCGTTTGGTCAAGAAATTCGTTCGCTCGTTCTATCACCTTTAGACCACGGGCCGCATTGTATCCACCGCTTCTCGTTGCCCCACCGTCGTCCGATATCACATCGGTACCGTATAACGCATCGTAAAGACTCCCCCATCGGGCGTTTGCTGCATTCAGCGCATAACGCGCGTTATCCACCGGCACGACCAACTGCGGCCCCGCAAGCGAGGCTATCTCAGGATCAACCCCTACGGTACTGGCCCTGAACGGCACACCCTCTTCAACGAGATAACCTATCTCTGTTAGGAAGTGGCGCTGTTCTACGGCATCAACATCTGTGCCTTTGCGTTCGAGCAGCCACGCATCGATCTTTCTCTGGAGTAGATCTCTTTTCTCGAGTAAAGCCCGATTCTTTGGTGCCAAATCACGCACGATCGCCGCCAGAGACGTCCATACCTCGTCACCACTGAGACCCGTTCCGGGGGCGATGTTATCCCGCACCAACGCATACAGTGAAGCCTCAACCTGCAGCCCAGCAACACTTACATACCCATGCATATTTGATCCTTTGTCTTCGTTATTGCAGGCTATCGTATTGTGCCACTTGAGAGTTTTACAATGGGCAAACGGAAATCATTGCAGCTCGCGGGCCTCGCACCACACAAAAATCCCATCCCTCACTGCGTCAAGATCGGCGGGATGTTGTTTTCCGGCGCGATAGTCGGTAACACCATAACTGGCGAACTGCCTGAATCACTGGACGAACAAGTTAAAAACACCTTTCAAAACCTCAAAACGCTTCTCGAAGGCGCTGGTACAAGCAGCGACGATGT
>CAZBOQ010000104.1:0-5698 GCA_964493555.1 uncultured Gammaproteobacteria bacterium
CGGACAATGCCGTGCTTCAAGCGGGAGTTTTGTCTAGGTGTTTTGGTAAGGCAAAGATCCTGGCTTCTTGGTCTCGCCAGGTACTAGGATTCACGATAGCACTCGTTTCCTCATTCGTCTTCCCCGAGCTTTACTGGTTAGTGTCGGCACGGGAAAATTCTTATGAAGCGCTTTTAGAGGTTACAGTCGATAAAAGCAGCCAGTTGGGAATTGGAAACCGCACCGACTTTAGTAGCCGCCACGTCGCCGTCTTTAAAAAGCATTAATGTCGGAATGCCGCGGATGCCGAACTTCGATGGCGTCAGCGGGTTTTCATCGATATTTACCTTGGCGATCTGGATCTTTTTGGAGTAATCGCCCGCTATCTCCTCGAGGATCGGAGCTATCATTTTGCATGGGCCACACCATTCGGCCCAATAATCTACTAACACAGGGAATTCAGACTTAAGAACTTTTTCTTCGAATGAATCATCCGTCACATCGACGATGTTGGTGCTCATATTGAGAGATCTGCCTCGAAAACAAATGGGGAAACATCGACATTTCAGACTATAGCCACGTAAAAAGCAAGTCAGACCATTATTTATTATGTTTTCAACCTGACGCATGGTCGCCATTGCGTTATGCTAGCCCGCTTAATGGAGCAAGTTCTCACAGAGACTCGTCTGAACGAGTTGCCGTTACACCCAGTTTTACTCCAAGGTCTCGAGAAGGCGGGGTTTTCGCGATGTACTCCGATTCAGGCCGCTACCTTACCATTTGCCCTAATAGGCCGAGACGTTGCTGGCCAGGCGCAGACCGGCACAGGTAAGACTGCCGCGTTCCTCCTTGCGTTGATGGATCGTCTGTTACGTAGTTCTGCTGCGTCGGGGCGGAAGGTAAACCAGCCGCGCGCGGTCGTTTTTGCACCGACGCGGGAACTTGCTATTCAGATCCATAAGGATGCACTCGTGCTAGGGAGTAAAAGCGACCTGGTTTTCGGGCTGGTATACGGCGGCGTCGACTACGATAAACAGCGCAATATGCTAGCCGATGGCGTGGACGTTTTAATCGGAACGCCGGGGCGGGTGATTGACTACCACAAGCAGCGCGTCTTCGATATGAATCATGTCGAAGTAATGGTGCTGGATGAAGCGGATCGGATGTTTGATCTTGGCTTCATTAAGGATATTCGCTACCTCTTACGGCGTATGCCGAAGCCAGAGAACCGTCTTAGCATGCTGTTTTCGGCAACGTTGTCTATGCGTGTTCATGAACTCGCTTATGAGCACATGAACAATCCCGAGTCGATTGAGATCGAGCCTGGCAAGGTGACTGCCGATACCGTAACCCAGCTTCTTTACCACGTGGAAAGCTCCCAGAAGATGTCACTGTTGCTCGGTGTGCTGAAGCAGCACGATCCGAGTCGTACCTTGATTTTCATCAACACCAAACGGGTCGCTGACAAGGTGACGGGTTATCTGCTTGGTAACGGTTTTTCCTGCGAGACGTTGTCGGGTGATGTACATCAGAAAAAACGTCAGCGACTGATTGGTGAGTTCGGGAGCGGGGAACTTGCGATTCTGGTTGCCACCGATGTTGCTGCCAGAGGGCTGCATATTCCGGAGGTCAGCCACGTCATAAACTATGATCTGCCGCATAACGAAGAAGACTATGTGCACCGGATCGGGCGGACCGCGCGCCTCGGTGAGCCGGGCAACGCCATAAGCCTAGCCTGTGAAGAGTATGTGTACTCACTCATTGAAATAGAGAATTTTATTGGTCGCAAGATCCCTACCGCGCAGATTACCGATGAGCTGTTGGTTGAACCGAAACCACCGGTTCGCATCAAGCGTCCTAAACGTCCTATTGGGAAACGAGCGACGGGCGGAAAAGGGGGTCACTTAAAACGCCGCGGGGGCGGTAGAAAAGCGGTGGAAGGCGGCCGGTAACGCCTGGTTGAACAACGCGCGGGTGGCTGTGCCGGACTATCAGAGTTCCAGTTTGCCTCTTATGAACCGAGCCACATCGGCAATTTCCTGTGTGCTGACCGAATGTGGCATCGGATAAGCGTGCCAGTCGACCTTGTAGCCCGTGGCCAGCAAACGGTCACGTGAGAGTTCACCCTGCTCCAGTACGATCAACGGGTCTGCGCTGCCATGGCCCATGAAAATCTCGGTCCCGCGGTTCTCGGTTGCGGCTTCGTTAGCAAGATCCTCCGCGAGGGCTAGGTAAGTCGATAGCGCGATGATCCCGGCGAGCGGCTGGCGGTAACGCAGACCACAATACAGCGCAATCGCACCGCCCTGTGAGAATCCCGCTAACAGGATTCGCGTGGAGGGGATACCACTGTTCCGTTCTGCATCCATGAGAGCAGTGATGAGCACCGAGGACTCCTTTATGCCTGCGACGTCCTCTTCGCGGTTCTTGCTCAACTCTTTGATGTCGTACCAGCCCCGCATCGTCATTCCGGCATTGATGGTGATCGGCCGCATCGGGGCATGTGGAAAGATAAAGCGAACACCGTTGTCAGCAGGCAGTCCAAATTCCGGGACGATCGCTTCGAAGTCGTGACCGTCCGCGCCCAGACCGTGCATCCAGATGATACTCGCATCATGATTGCCCGGTGGTTCCAATACTACCGTTTCAACACTGGCGTTCATTCTTTCCGCAGTCTTTGTCAACGCTGGCTACATTTTACCACGCACCGCATCGGTTACCGGCGGCTTTCGTGATATGCTCCGCAAGCATAGCCCAAACAGCATTTCTAAATGAACTAGTCTGTTTAAAACTCATGCGCTTGTTACTTAGCTCTTTGGTTCTGTGTTTCGTATTGTTCGCCGTTGCCGGTTGTGGCCAAAAGAGCAAGCTCTACCGCGCCGAACTTCCAGCCGCTGTGACGCAAACTTAAGACAGACATGGAATCTTTCGAATACCGTGACGATCGGCTATTTGCCGAGGACGTCGATATGGCTGATATCGCGGAGCGTTTCGGCACACCAACCTACGTGTATTCGCGTGCCGCGATAGAAAATAGTTGGCAGGAGTGTGACCGCGCTTTCGGAGCGCATTCCCATTTGGTTTGTTATTCGGTCAAGGCAAATTCAAATCTGGCGGTGTTGGCATTGCTTTCTGACCTGGGCTCCGGTTTTGACATTGTTTCGGGTGGTGAGCTAGAGCGTGTCCTCAAGGCAGGTGGTCTCGCGGATAAGATCGTGTTCGCCGGTGTGGGCAAACAGCGGGATGAACTTGAACGTGCCCTCGAGGTTGGAATCCGATGTTTTAACGTCGAGTCGCGCGCGGAGCTTGTTGAGCTCAACGAGATTGCCGCAGCGGCGGGGTGCACAGCACCGGTCGCGTTGCGTGTCAATCCGGATGTTGATGGCCGCACGCACCCGTACATCGCAACCGGGCTCAAAGACAACAAATTCGGTGTGCCTGTGCCGGTGGCCAGGGAGGTTTATCTAGAGGCAGCTGCATTGACCAACGTCAAGCCGGTCGGGATCGCATGTCATATTTGTTCGCAGCTAACCGAAACCGAACCCTATGTCGCTGCTTTGGACCGCCTATTGACACTCATGGAGGAGTTGAGAGGTCATGGTTTAGTGTTCAAACATATCGATGTGGGTGGGGGGTTCGGAATTCGCTATCAGGACGAACAGCCACCTGGGTTTGATGAGTTCGCACGGGCTATCGGAGACTCTCTGGGCGGTCTCGACTATGAAGTTATCATCGCTCCGGGCAGGGCAATTGTCGGACCAGCCGGTGTTTTGCTGACCCGCGTCGGCAGTTGCAAAGAAATGGAAGGGAAGAATTTCGCCATTGTCGATGCGGCGATGAACGACCTGTTGCGTCCCGCCCTGTATGCAGCATGGCACGAAGTGAAACCGGTCGCCCGCGGTCGGGCCGGGGAACTCCGCTGTTACGATGTGGTGGGGCCAGTCTGCGAGAGTGGTGATTTTCTCGCCAAGGATCGAAATCTGGACATACAACCGGGTGATCTCCTAGTGGTCTGTACGACTGGGGCGTACGGTTTTGCATTGAGTTCCAACTATAATTCCAGGCCGCGAGCAGCCGAGGTCATGGTCTCCGGGACCGATGCGCATGAGGTGCGCCGCCGGGAGCGGCTCGAGGATTTGATGGTTGGCGAAGCCTTGCTACCGAGTTGAGAAACTGGGACCTATAGCGATATTTGCCCGATATCACTATGCTTGTTCCGGGGTGGGCCACGATGCATCATCGTGGTGCTAAGCTAGAGTGAACAAGCCACAATACTGAGTTACAGGTACGTGCGATTGCCCGGTATATGCTCTAAAAGAACTAACCGGCGCCGTAATGGCGAGGTTTCTATTTGTTACTAACAGTTTGGAGGAAATCCGATGTCTGCTGCTGATGTGTTAAAAACTATAAAAGACGAAGACGTAAAATTCGTAGATTTACGCTTCACCGATACGCGCGGTAAGGAGCAGCACGTGTCCGTGCCCGCGCACGCTGTCGACGAAGATTTTTTTGAAGAAGGAAAAATGTTTGATGGTTCTTCCATCTCCGGTTGGAAAGGCATAAACGAATCAGACATGATTTTGATGCCGGAACCAGATACTGCCGTGCTTGATCCCTTCTTTGAAGAAACCACCCTCAATGTCCGTTGCGATGTGTTGGAACCCACCACCGGCGAAGGTTATGCCCGCGACCCGCGGTCGTTAGCGAAGCGCGCTGAGGCCTATCTGAAATCGACCGGTATCGCCGACACTGCCTATTTCGGACCTGAACCCGAATTCTTCATTTTCGACTCGGTGCGCTGGAGTGACGGTATTCACGGCGCGTTTTATGAGATCGAATCAGAATAAGCCTCGTGGGCATCAGACAAGGAGTTCGAGGGTGGGAACATCGGTCATCGGCCTAGAGTCAAGGGTGGCTATTTTCCGGTACCACCGGTCGACGCCAACCAAGACACGCGATCGGCGATGTGCCTGACGATGGAGCAAATGGGCGTCGAGACCGAGGTGCATCATCACGAAGTGGGTACTGCTGGTCAGGGCGAGATAGGCACTAAATTTGACAGCTTGGTCAAGCGGGCAGATTCGCTGCAGATAATGAAATATTGTGTGCACAACGTTGCGCACGCCTTCGGTAAGACGGCGACCTTCATGCCTACGCCCTTGGTAGGCGATAACGGTAATGGGATGCATGTGCACCAATCGCTTAGCAAAGATGGCGAGAATCTTTTTTCTGGGGAAGGTTATGGTGGTTTGTCGGAGGCTGCATTGTACTACGTCGGTGGTGTGATGAAACATGCTCGAGCTATCAACGCATTTGCTAATGCGAGCACCAATAGCTACAAGCGTCTGGTGCCCGGGTTTGAAGCGCCGACCTTGTTGGCGTATTCGGCCCGCAATCGTTCGGCTTCTATCCGCGTACCATGGGTGTCTTCACCGAAAGGGCGCCGCATCGAAGTACGTTTTCCCGATTCGGCCGGTAATCCGTATTTTACCTTTGTCGCTTTGCTGATGGCCGGCCTTGACGGTATTCAGAACAAGATTGAACCGGGTGATCCGGTGGACAAAGATCTCTACGATCTCAGCGCTGAAGAAGAGCGTGATATCCCTACCGTGTGTTTCGCACTCGAACAGGCACTGGAATCCTTGGATGGTGATCGTGACTTCCTTACCGCCGGCGGTGTTTTTTCCGATGACACCATTGATGCTTATATTGGGTTGAA
>CAZBOQ010000105.1:0-9321 GCA_964493555.1 uncultured Gammaproteobacteria bacterium
CGGAGCGTCCCCGTGACCACGGTGCCGAATCCAGACATTGTAAAGACTCGGTCGATCGGCAAATAAAAGCTGGCGCGGGTGGTCGGTGGTATTGGTTGGGTCACTAATGCTTCGATTTCCGCGACCGTCTGTTGGTCAATACGTGCGAGATTGCGAAAAGGATCAAAGCCAGCGATGCGAAGGAGGCTCTGTCCGCTCTCGATGATTCCGGCTTCGGCAAGATTGGCAATGAGGCAATCGAACGATTGCGTGCTCGTTGCTACAGTCAATTCTCGCTTAACCTCCTGAATGTCAATGCCTGCATGGGTACGATGCTCCTCATGATAGTGTTCAATTGTGGTTACAATTTCGCCACGCAGTTGATCATGTGTGCCTTGGTCCATAACTAGGCTGTCGCCGAGTTGCGCGACCGGCGCGGTCGCTAATGCGTCTTGCAGCGTTCGTTCATCGAGTGCCAAGGCAGACTTGAGCTCATCAAACGAACAGGCTGTCCCTGCAGACGTGCGTAAGTACTGCGTTACCAGTTCGCTCGGTGTTCCGGTGGCAGTGGTCCGCAGACGAGCCAGTACATCCTCGTCGAAGCGACGATGCCGGATTGCGCTTGGATCGAGGATGCGTCCGCCGCCGATGGTGCGGATCGGCGATACGCTGCGGATAATGAAAAACTCGCCGCTATAGGTGGCGACCTCGCGACGGCAACGAAACTGAACTAACTCAGTTTCTCCGGGTGCCATGCGTTTGGAATTCAGGAGCCGTATTTTGGCAATAATTTCTGTAGTGCCAAATAGTAGTCGAACTGTTTCGCCGTTTTTCAGTTTCTGTGCGTAATCGGCGAGCAACGTTAACTCGGCATCCAATTCTTTGGCTGGTGTTAGGAAGCCTGGGGAAGCGAGTGTATCGCCAGTCCGGATATCATCTTTTTTCAGATGACGTAAGTTGACAGCAACGCGTTGTCCAGGCTTCACTGCATCAACCGCATGGTTGTGGTTTTGCAACTGCCGAATAGCGGCATGTTGTCCGCCCGGCAGCACTTCGGCTTCGTCACCGGTGCGAAGTACGCCGTTGCGGAGCGTCCCTGTGACCACGGTGCCGAATCCAGACATTGTAAAGACTCGGTCGATCGGCAAATAACAGCTAGCGCGCGTGGTCGGTGTTATTGGTTGGGTCACTAATGCTTCGATTTCAGCCGCAAGCTGGTCGATACCTTCGTTGTTTACCGCCGAGGTAAAAACTACCGGGGCGTCCTGTAGAAAAGTTCCGTATAGGAACTCTCGTAGTTCTAGCTCTGCGAGTTCACACTGTTCGGTGTCGGCCAGGTCGGATTTTGCAATCGCGACGATCCCTCTATCCACACCTAACAGGCGAACAATATCGAAGTGTTCACGAGTCTGCGGCATAACTCCTTCGTTTACGTCGACCACTAGCAAGACGCCGCTGATCCCGGTCGCGCCCGAAATCATGGTGCGGATGAAATCTTCGTGGCCAGGAACGTCGACCAAGTCAATTGTCCCTGACGCGGATTCGATATAGGAGAAGCCTAGGACAATGGACATGCCGCGATCCTGTTCTTCCTTCAGACGATCCGTATTGATACCCGTCAAGGCTTTCACCAATGCGGTCTTACCGTGATCGACGTGACCGATCACGCCCAGTGTGAGCTGGACGCTCATGTGCTGACTTGGCGGAGCGCCGCGACGAGTGCTTCGTGTTGCTGGGGTAACACGGTTCGTAAATCAATGATAAGCGCGTCGCCAGCAATTCTGGTGATTACTGGTGGATCATTATGTCGCAGCTGTGTTGCGACATCTTTGGCGCGTAATGTGCCGATTTCTAACTTTATCAGTGTTGTCGGAATCTGGGTGGCTGGTAATGCACCGCCACCGGCGTAGCTGACACCGTCACCGATTTCCACTTTCAGCCCATCGATGTTGGTTAATTGAACAGCCACTTTCCTGGCCCGTTCGCCGATATCCGACTTGCTTTCGCGGAGCATCCGGAGGACCGGGATCTGCTCATTGGGGTTATTTGGCGGCAGATACAGGCGCAGCGTTGCTTCAAGTGCGGCGAGCGAAAGCTTGTCGATCCGTAAAGCACGCAGTAGCGGGTGTTTTTTCAAAGCATTCACCAGCTCTGCCCGCCCGACAATGATGCCGGCCTGTGGTCCACCGAGAAGTTTATCGCCGCTGAAAGTAATCAGATCTGCGCCAGATGCCAGCCGTTCCGATACGGTAGGTTCGCCGGTGAGTCCTGCAGGAACGAGATCCACCAGAGTTCCACTACCGAGATCTTCGAGCAGTATCAATTCGTGTTGGTGGGCGAGTTGGGCGAGTTCTGTCAGCGTCGGCTTGGCGGTGAATCCGACGATTCGGTAATTACTGGTGTGGGTGCTTAACAGCAAACGCGTTCGTTCGTTTACCGCCTGCGCATAGTCTTCGAGCCGCGTCTTGTTGGTGGTGCCGACTTCTATCATGTGAGCGCCGCTTTCGGCGATCACATCGGGCATACGGAATGAACCGCCGATCTCGACTAACTCGCCGCGCGAGGCGATCACCTCACCGTCTTTGGCAAACGTTGCCAATACAAGGACCACTGCGGCAGCGCAGTTGTTAGTGACTAGGGCGGCTTCTGCTCCGGTAAGCTTTTTCAACAGTGCCTCGACGTGAGCGTAGCGTGAACCGCGCTGGCCCTGTTTCAAATCGTACTCAAGGTTCGAATAACCGCCTGCGGCCGCAGTAACTGCAGCCAGTGCTTCATCCGCCAGTGGCGCGCGTCCGAGGTTGGTATGGATGACTATGCCGGTCGCGTTAATCGTGTGTCTAAGGTTCAGTTGCCTGAGTTTGAACAAAGTGTCGCGCAAATTGTCGAAAAACTCGTCTCCGTCAAAATCGGGCAGATCGGCCGTGCCGGCGCGAACTTCCTCGCGCAATGCGTCGAGCCGTCGGCGAACCACCTCTACTAGTTCATCGCGAGAGAACTCAGTGCACAGTTTCGCCCCTCTACGATCGATGAGCAGTTGGTCAACGGCCGGGATCTGCTTCAATAGTGCGTCAGACATAGCATCACTTTACCAGTAGAGGCTAGCGGAGTAGAAATCGCCAGTCGCTTGGCCTTGGTGCATATCCGTCGTATGCTGGAGCAAGTAGTTTTTAAAGTGAGGATGAAAAACAAGGGCAGAGAAATTAGACGCGGGATCGAGCTTTCCTAGTCTGCAGTTGCAGGCCGTGGGCGGCCAGCAGATCTCGTTGCCTCAGGGCATCAGCACTGACTTCGCAGTGGTGCTTTTTTATCGTGGCCACTGGTGACCGTTCTGTCGCCGCCAGTTGGTCGGCTACGAGAAATTGAAAAACGAGTATGAAGCGGAGGGGATTACCGTATTTGCGGGCTCCGTCGACAACGAAGAGCGTGCCGAGGAGGTGCAACAGGAAGTCAGCTTCCCGGTGGTCCATGGTGTGACACGTGAGATAGCTGATGCCTTGGGTTCTTGGTGGGAGGACAAACGCGCCATTATCCAACCGTCCGAGTTCATTCTGGATGGAGAGGGGAAAGTATTGTCCGGCACGTACAGTACGGGCCCGGTTGGGCGGATGGCAGCGGAGGATGCGCTGACACTGATCCAGTTCTTGAAGAAAAGAGCTGCTGGCGGGTAGTCAGGCGAACAGGGGCACGCGGGCGTGTGTTCCTGTTCTTTTTGAAATGTTTTACGTTGTTGCCAGTTTTAACCTGAACGTGGAAAATTTCGAGTCGATCGAGGATGCCGAGCGGCATTACGTCGAGCAGCACGTACCGTTGGCTAAACGCCTGCCGGCTTTGCGCCAATACTTGATTGGCCATCCAATCGATTTTGGTATCGTAACGGCGGATCACTATCGCGCTGCGTTGCTCGCATTTGACGATCGTAAAGCGTTCACCGACGCCTATGGCACTGAAATCGGCAGGGAACTGCGTACGGACGAGCAGCGCACCATAGGTGATGCGCGTATTTTCTACATGGACGCAGAGGACGTGCTTCTCTAACGCCGTGCAGCCAGACTTTCGCCGGTCAGGCACAGAATCTCGAATAGCATCTGCTTCCCAACCTGAACTGTGTTGCTGGTCTGATCATATTCCGGTGCGACCTCGACCAGGTCGCCGCCGATGATGTTTAAACCGCGAAGGCCACGTAGCAGTTGTAGCGCCTCCCTAGTTGATAGGCCACCTATTTCAGGGGTCCCTGTACCCGGCGTAAAGACCGGATCGAGCCCATCGACATCGAACGTTACGTATGTTGGACCGTCGCCGACGACTTCCCGTGCTTTTTCGATCACCGCCGACATTCCGATCGCGTTGACTTCCTGGATCGGTAGCACCGTCATGCCAGATTCGTAAGAGAACTCCCAGAAGACTTCCGCAGGACCGCGAATACCGATCTGCACGCAGCGATCTGGGTCTAACACACCGGCAAGCACGGCATTGCGAAATGGCCCCCCATGATGAAATTTGCTGTCACCGAAGCTGCCCATTGTGTCGCAATGCGCATCGACATGAATCATGCCGACCGGTTCGTCGCGACCTAGCGCTTTCATAATCGGATAGGTGATGGAGTGATCGCCGCCAGCGGATACCGCAGCCACGCCAGCGTCTTTGACCTCATGGTAATACTCCTCGATCTGCACGATGCCAGCGTCAAGATCGAAACCGTGCAGGTTGACGTCGCCGACGTCAGCGATGTTACACAGTGCAAAGGGATTGACAGCGGTTTGGTGATTGTAGGGTCCGACTATCATGCTCATATCGCGGATCCCCTTCGGTCCGAAACGCGCACCCGGACGATGTGTTACGCCTAGATCGAAGGGTACGCCGATTAAAGCGATGTCTAGACCTTCGAGTCCCTGCTGGAACGGGGCATCAACCAGTGTTCGCAAACCCTGGTAAATATCGGATATATCGGGGATCGCTTTCTTGAACTCAGGATTATTAACTTGCTCGATAGAACGTTCGGAATATTTTTTTCGCAGCGCTTCTATTTTTGGTTGGTCCATTGGGCACTCCACGGTGTAGTTCTGTACGAATACGGTCTGATATCGAGGTTACGCAGTGTAGAGGAGGCTTCGATTTAACAACAAGTCTCTCCGGGAAGGGGTTAGAGTGTCAAAACAATAATGCTCTTGTCACAGCCTCAAGCCGCCTCACCTACGGGACCTTCACCGGGCATAATCTCGTGCGCCTCTGCACGCACGCCACGGTCGTAACGATCCAACCACTTTGGGTAGCTATCCGGTACATCATGCAAATAAGGCAGCTGTCGCAGCGCCACCCGTGATGCTAGGCGACCCCATTTGCTAGGGCTTTTGGCGAAGGCATCGGGGCTAGTGCCGGCGAGCACGGCAGTAATGATCCGCTGTTTTTCTTCAAGGTGCTCGCGGCCTTCATTACACGCGAGCAGTTGTTGAAAGTCATCGTAGAGACGACGATCGAAAGACTTCTTGATACCCAGCTTGTCGAATAGCGGGTGGTTGGGGTACAGCGAAAAACAAGGTACCCAACCATCAGGGATCGGTGTCGAGGCGGCATGGGTACGCCGAGCATTCAGGAGTTTCGGTAATAAGTGCGTGTGCGGACCCTCAGGAGTCTCGCCGTGGGCCGAGGGGATCGGTTGGTAAACTTCGATGCGGCCAGTCGATGAAATCCCGACGCGATCCGGTGAATGCTTTAGGATCGCCGACGAGGATGGATTGCCTGCTTCGAATAGTGATCTGCCTGTATTCGATCGCAATGTTCTGAGTAGTGCTGGATCGTTGCTGCGCACGCAAAATTTTAGGAAAGGAGAGCCAATGCCGAGATCGAACAGTGTGTCGTCTCTAGCATCCAACCGTAGCGCCTCGCGATCAGGCCCAAGTTCAACCAAAGCGTCATTGATGGGCAAAGCGGCGTCACCCTTAGGCAGGCAGAATGCCACGCCCTGCGACCAGCCGTCAGCGCAGTTGCCGAAGGTCTCAAAGGCAACGCTGCGCAGCTTCTCTACCGGCACGAGGGAAATGGCGCCGCGACAGCTTACCGCCTGCAGGGCGTGATTTTTGTGTTCGTGCGTTACCGTTTCGAGTTCGTCGTACATGAACTCAGTTAGTGCGCCGAAGACGCCGATGCTCCATGCGCTGCCGCTGGCTTTCAGGTGTTGCTCAATCAATTGCCGGGTTTCAGGCATGGTCAATTAAAAAGAAGACTAATGCTTATGGCTGTGGCTTCGTGCGTGTTCGGCTTTGATTATGGCGCGGCGTTCAACGATCGAATCGGTATTGAGCAAGCCCTTGTCCTCAATTATCTCCTCCAACGCGACTAGCCAGTGATCATAGTAGGTGTTACCGAGATCAGGATCGCCGGCGTCCTGAGCTTGTCTGATTGACTTGCCGAGCCGCTCTGCCCACTCGTCCCAGGAAAAGCAACCGGCCTCATAGAGCTTCATGACCATCGCAAAAGCATGTGCCTGCCACGGCGCTCTGAACACGGGACCGTCGGCATCCAATGGCAGTTCCGGGAGGCTGGCGAGATCCGGTGTAAGGCCCATCGCAATCAAGCTGCAACTAGGTATTCATCGAATAGGTCGATGTTCAACGAGTCGCGCGGATTCTCCTGTTCACCCCACAATTCTTGCGCCGTGAACCGGACGCTGTAGCAGTGTTGAGGATTCTCGCCCTTGCCGTGTGCAACGGTGTCCGGTAATGGGAATACTCCCCAATCCTCTTCGATAATGCCGCGCCGACCGCGCACATAACGTGGCACGCGAGTGTGGTGCGGTGGATTGATGTTCTTCGCCATCACCCAGTCGCCAACCCTGAACGGCGCCGCCATATCGATATCTAGACTTGCCGGTATACGGTTGTTCATCGCGTATTGCATGTTCTCCGGCGTAGCTGCGGGAAGTTTGAAGCCCTCGGTCAAGGATTTACCTGCCTTCAATTCCTCCGCTGTGATAACCCCTTTCTCGACGAGAATCTCTTCGAGGTTGTACAGCCACTTCTCATAATAGGGGGCGCGCAGATAGTCGGCCGGTGGCATCAGCTCCATGGTGCGGCGGATTTCATCAACTTTGTAATAACCGCATCCCAGTATGTAGATAGTGTAGCCAAAAACCTTGCGCTCCCAATCGCCGTGGAAGACAGGTTCGTTTTCTTCCAACATCGGTGCGATTGGACCGATGTTGTCCATGCCGCCGAGATCCTGAATGCCGTTCATATTGGTCCCCTTTGTTACGGTGTTTCAACGACAGCAGTGCCAACCATTGAATCACGGCTTATGAGTTCAGCAAGTTGTTCGTTGGACATGTCCTCAGTACCGGCCGGACGCATCGGTAATACCATGTAACGGAGCTCTGCGTTACTGTCCCAGACCCTGATTTCCACATCGTCGGCGATGGTGAGACCGAACTCCTGCAACAGTCCGCGCGGATCGCGCACTGCGCGGGCGCGAAATGGGGCGCTCTTGTACCAGACGGGTGGCAGCCCTAGTGTTGCCCACGGATAACACGAGCACAGCGTACAAACTACGAGATTGTGTGTTGTCGGCGTGTTCTCTTTTACCAGTGTGTGACTTCCCTCGATGCCCGCGTGACCCATTTCCTCGATGGCCGCTGGCCCATCGTCGAGCAGGCGCTGCTTGAAGGCCGGATCGGTCCAGGCACGCGCAACGATTTTGGCGCCGATATGCGGACCGACCTTGGTTTCATAGTGTTCGATGATCGCATCTAACGTTTCGGTATTGACCAGACCTTTTTCGGTAAGCAACGATTCAAGTGTTTTAACGCGCAGCTCAACATCAGTTAGTGGGGCGAGGTGCTTGGCTACCGCCATGGTGGATCTCCCTGATCGATTCGCGGCTAAATCTAGCATGGCGGTGTTCCGATCGCTATCTCGCTCAGCGGTGACAGCCACGTGCGGTTACTAGATGCTCGGCCAGTATCCTCCGGCGACCGGCATCGTGTCGCCGGTAATTTAGCTCTCATCATCGCTAGCTAGAACGGCGACCACCTCAGCCAATTCCTCCGGTTTGCTGTTACGACGTAGGGCCGCCTAGGCGTCGAGCTGCTGGGCGGTAATTTCGTGGGGCTGTCCTGTCAAATTCTCAAAGAAATCGCTCATGACGGGTATCATGTCGGTTTGGATGGGTCCGGAACATACGGTGTTAACTCGGCTCTTATCCTCTCGAACCTCCAAGGCTTCGCGCTTCGTCACTGCGACTACTATGAACTTTGATGCGAGAGAATTCCGAAGAGAAGAAGTTCTACCTTTCGCGATGCCGATTGGATTCCTGGGTCACCTTCTGTAGCCTAGCGAAAATGGTTGGCAACAGCGTGAAGGAGCGGGACGCACTCAAAGACATCGTCGGCGTCTGTGCTGGGCAGACGGCCGCTGTATCCTTTTCTATCTTGTCACCGCTGGTGATTGGCGGTCTGATCATCAGTTTCGAGGTCGGCGAAGCTGCGGTGGGTGGTCTGATTACCTTGGAGCTGCTAATAGTGGGTGTTACTAGCATCGCACTGGCTCCGCTGATTACTCGTTTATCGTTGCATTGGTTGGCGATAACCGGCGTAGCCATCATGATCATTTGTAATCTGTTATCGGCCGAGGTCTCAGCTTTCACCGAACTCTATAGTCTGCGCGTAGCGGCAGCGATCGGTGGTGGAATTTCGGTTGCGACCTGCAATGCCGCGATCGCACGTGGTCGGGTGCCGGTCTTCCTGTACGGCGTATCGTGGGCGGCGGTTTATGTATGCACGTCCCTGGCCGCGGTCGCAATGTCGCAAAATGAACTCAGTTATCCGGGTGCGATCCGTTGGTGTGCGTTGCTCCTTATCGTGGCATTACCACTGTTGTGGCTGTTACCTCGCCGTGGGCAGAACCGCTCTGCGGCGGCGTTAGTATTTGGAACGAATGTTATCGGCTGTGTGTTGCTGGCTGGTATGGCCTTGATGAGTTTGAGTATGATGGCGTACTACGCGTTCGTCGAGCGGCTTGCCGACGCGCGTGATGCCGGTTCCGCGGTGCGCGGCATGGTGGTAGCTGGCGTTTATATTGGCGGCATTATCGGTGGTGCTATTGCCGCGCCGGTGGCTGCCCGTTTTGGGATTGCCCGAGCGTTGCTGGTGGCCGTGGTGCTGCACGCTGCGGCGATAATAGTAGCGGTAGCAACGCGGGATGTGCTGGTGCTGGGGATCGCTGCGTTTTGTGAGGCCGTCATTTATATTGCCATGGTCGCGTTGATGTTGGCGTTGGCCGCCGAAATCGACCAGGCGGGGCGCTGGGCCGCGGCTGGCGCTGGTACGTTGGTGCTGAGCAGCGCTGTTGGTCC
>CAZBOQ010000106.1:0-7071 GCA_964493555.1 uncultured Gammaproteobacteria bacterium
CTCGGCGAACCTTTGCCAAGGTCACCTCGACGCCACATTTTTCACATACAACACAGCGGTGCTTGAGTCGTTTATATTTACAGCACAGGAATTAGTAGTCCATTATCAGCCAAAAAGTCTTAGAGCAAAACAGACCATCACGCTCCGTCTAGAAAGACCCGTAATATATAGTCTCGGGTTATTACACATACCCATATGACCATGAGCGGATTTTTTCCGGCGAGGCAAGACCGATGCTGATCGCATCAAAGTCTTCAACCTGGCCCTGTTGCTTCAGAAGATCCAGTAGGTCTTTCAAAGTTGTTCCTCCTTATGGGAACGGCCGGCGAGTTTTAGAAAATCCATTACCCACCAGATAATTAATTCTTTCCGACTGACAATCAACGTTGCTCCAGTTCTATGTTGATACCCAGCGAACGCATTTCCTTGAGTAACACATTGAATGACTCTGGCATGCCGGCTTCCATTTGATGATTATCATCAACAATATTCTTGTACATTTTAGTGCGCCCGTTGACGTCGTCGGATTTAACGGTAAGCATTTCCTGTAAGGTGTAGGCGGCGCCGTAAGCTTCAAGCGCCCATACCTCCATCTCGCCGAAGCGCTGGCCACCGAACTGCGCTTTACCACCCAGCGGTTGCTGGGTAACCAAGCTGTACGGGCCAGTCGAACGCGCGTGCATCTTGTCGTCGACCAAGTGATTGAGTTTCAACATATACATGTAGCCAATTGTAACGTCGCGGCTAAATGCCTCACCGGTACGCCCGTCATACAATGTGGTCTGGCCGCTGCGCGGCAGACCTGCAAGCTCCAACATGTCCTTGACCTCGTCTTCAGAGGCACCGTCGAACACCGGAGTGGACATCGGCACACCGTCCACTAGGTTTTTAGCAAGCGCGAAAATCTCTCCGTCATTGAACGAAGAAAGCTTCTCTTTCTTGCCGCTGCGGTTATAAATAGCCTCCAATAAAGCACGTACTTCAGCCGCCTTCGACTGTGCCTCCAACATTACGCCGATTCTCTCTCCGAGACCTTTTGCGGCCCAACCTAAATGGGTTTCCAATACCTGCCCTACATTCATTCGCGAGGGAACACCCAACGGGTTCAAGACAATATCGACCGGCGTTCCATCGTCCATATAGGGCATATCTTCGACCGGAACAATCATTGAGATAACGCCCTTATTGCCGTGACGCCCCGCCATTTTATCGCCAGGTTGCATGCGCCTGCGCACCGCCAAATATACTTTCACCATCTTCAATACGCCCGGTGCCAAATCATCACCACTGGTAAGCTTAAGGCGCTTCTCCTCAAAGCGCTCCTCGAAGTCGCGTTTTACCGCGGCAACCTGCTCAGCAACACGCACTAATTGTGTGTTTGCAGCCTCCGCGCGAAGGCGAATATCGAACCATTTGCTCTGCTCTATGCCTTCCAGATAGGACTTCGTAATCTTGCTCCCGTCTTTCAACCCGGCGGGACCGCCAGCAGCGGTTTTACCTGTCAGCAAACGTTCCACGCGTTGGAAAATGTCGTCTTCCAAGATGCGTAGCTGATCGTCTAGATCTTGCCGAACGCGGGTCAGCTCCGCCTTTTCGATTTCCAGTGCACGCGTGTCCTTTTCAACGCCATCGCGGGTAAAAACCTGAACATCGATGACCGTACCGCTCATACCCGACGGAACGCGCTGCGACGTATCCTTCACGTCCGCAGCCTTTTCGCCGAAAATGGCACGGAGTAGTTTTTCCTCCGGCGTAAGTTGTGTCTCACCCTTGGGCGTGACTTTACCGACCAGAATATCGCCCGGGTTGACCTCGGCGCCAATAAACACGATGCCCGATTCATCCAGTTTCGACAGGGCGCCTTCGCTGACATTTGGAATGTCGGCAGAGATCTCCTCGGCACCCAGTTTGGTATCGCGAGCAACACAAGTGAGTTCTTCGATGTGAATACTAGTGAACTTCTCCTCTTTAACGACTCGCTCGGAAATAAGAATGGAGTCCTCAAAGTTGTAGCCGTTCCACGGCATAAAAGCGACCAGCATATTTTGGCCCAGCGCCAACTCACCAAGATCCGTTGCCGGACCGTCAGCGAGGACATCTCCTAAGGCGATACGATCGCCGGCTTGCACGAGCGGCTTCTGATTAATACAAGTATTCTGATTCGAGCGGGTGTATTTGGTAAAGTTGTATATGTCGACACCGGCTTCACCAGCCTCCGTCTCATCATCGTTTACCTTTACCACCAGCCGGCTGGCATCGACCGAATCGACGATCCCGCCTCGTTGTGCCCCGACTGTCACGCCGGAATCGCGGGCAACAATGCTTTCCATGCCAGTCCCTACCAACGGCTTCTCGGAACGCAGCGTCGGGACTGCCTGACGTTGCATGTTGGAACCCATCAACGCCCGATTGGCATCGTCGTGTTCTAAAAACGGGATCAGCGAAGCCGCCACAGAAACAATCTGGCGTGGCGAGACATCCATAAATTGGACACGATCGGGACTGGACAGCGTAAACTCATTTTGATGCCGACAGGAAATGAGCGAATCGGTCAGACGTCCTTTCTCGTCAAGCATGGCATTCGCCTGCGCGATTACATATTGTCCTTCCTCGATCGCGGACAAGTACTCCACTTTGTTGGTTGCGGTGCCATTGTTGACTTTACGGTAAGGTGTTTCCAGAAAACCGTATTGGTTGGTGCGAGCGTAAACGGCCAGGGAATTTATGAGACCGATGTTCGGCCCCTCAGGAGTTTCAATGGGACACACGCGTCCATAGTGAGTAGGGTGCACATCACGCACTTCGAAACCTGCCCGTTCCCGGGTTAGTCCGCCAGGGCCCAGTGCTGACACACGGCGCTTATGAGTCACCTCTGACAATGGATTGTTCTGATCCATGAACTGAGAGAGCTGGCTTGAACCAAAGAACTCCTTGATGACTGCCGATACCGGCTTGGCATTTATTAGCTCCTGAGGCATGTAACCTTCCGACTCGGCCAAACTCAAACGCTCACGAACTGCCCGCTCGACGCGAACCAGGCCAACACGGAATTGATTCTCAGCCATTTCGCCGACACTACGGACCCGCCTGTTACCCAGATGGTCAATATCGTCGACCGTGCCATTACCGTTACGGATATTGATCAACACTCGAAGAACTTCGAGGATAGCTTCCTTGGATAGAACCCCAGCTCCTTCAATTTCGCTACGCCCGACCCGGCGGTTGAATTTCATCCGCCCCACCGGTGAGAGGTCATAGCGGTCGTGGCTAAAAAACAAATTCTTGAAAAGATTCTCCGCCGCCTCTTTAGTCGGGGGCTCACCCGGCCGCATCATGCGGTAGATCTCAACTTGCGCTTCAAGTTCAGTGCGAGTCGGATCCAGCCGCAGAGTATCGGAGATATAAGAGCCGTGATCGAGATCATTTACGTAAATGGTCTTGAGCCTGCTAGTCCCCGCATCGCTCACTTGTTCAAGGAGCTCAACTGTGACCTCAGCGTTGGCCTCGACAAGTATTTCGCCGGTTTCTTTATCAACCAGATCCTCGGCGAGGGTTTTTCCGATCAGATGTTCAACCGGGACCGCAATGGTTTTTTGCCGCCCACTCTCCAGCGTTTTTACGTGACGCATAGTGATCCGGCGCTCAGCCTCTACTATTACGTTTCCGCTGTTGTCTTTCAGATCAAACTCCAGTGTCTCCCCACGTAATCGATCTGGAACAAGAGACATGGTGATCTTATTTTTCGACAAGTGAAACGTGTCGTTATCGAAGAAGAAATCGAGGATTTCCTGCGTGCTGTAGCCCAACGCGCGTAACAATACCGTCGCCGGGATCTTGCGCCGCCGATCGATACGCACATATACAAAATCTTTGGCGTCGAACTCGAAGTCCAGCCATGACCCACGATACGGAATGACCCGCGCCGAGAACAACAGCTTTCCAGACGAGTGAGTTTTGCCGCGATCGTGGTCAAAGAACACCCCAGGCGACCGATGCAACTGCGACACGATCACCCGTTCCGTACCGTTGATCACAAACGTACCAGTTTCGGTCATCAGCGGCAGTTCGCCCATATAGACTTCCTGCTCCTTTACATCCTTCACCGTCCGCGCCGAACCAGTTTCCTTCTCGTAAATGACCAAACGAACGGTTACCCGCAATGAAGCTGCGTATGTAACGCCACGCACCTGACATTCTTTGACGTCGAACACTGGACTGCCCAAGCGGTAGCTCACATACTCGAGCGCAGCGTTACCCGAATAGCTCTCGATCGGGAAAACCGACTTGAACGCCGCATGCAATCCGACATTGTCCCGTTCCAACGGTTCAGCGGCGGCTTGCAGGTACTCGCGATACGATTCAAGCTGCGTCTGCAACAAATAGGGAACATCCAGTATCGTCGGCCTCTTGCCGAAACCTTTGCGGATGCGCTTCTTTTCCGTGAACGTATAAGCCATCAGAAATCCTCAAATATGTCTTCACATCGATGCGTCGAACGAGCGAAACCGCCCCACCGGCCCGGCAGGTGCAAACTACGCTTTGCTAATCGACAATAAGAAAAACCGCCGAACAAACTATTTCAGCTCCGCCGTTGCGCCAGCTTCTTCCAGTTTTTGTTTTACTTCTTCGGCTTCATCTTTGCTAATGCCTTCCTTCACCGTAGCAGGCACTCCCTCGACAAGATCTTTGGCCTCCTTGAGACCCAGTCCGGTCAGCGCACGGACCGCTTTGATGACCGAAACCTTGTTCTCACCAAAACTCGGCATGATGACATCAAACTCGGTTTTTTCCTCGGCTGCGGCAACCTCAGCCGCAGCGGCAACAGCAGGAGCTGCGGTAACCGCAGCAGTGACGCCGAATTTTTCTTCCATCGCTTCCACCAGTTCGGTGACTTCAAGCACCGTCATACCGGCAATCGTGTCCAAAATGTCGTCTTTCGATACAGCCATGTCGATTACTCCTCGAAAATCAAGTTTTATAAGGTCAGGCGGCTTGTTTTTGATCACGTACCGCGGCAATTGTGCGTACCAACTTTGCGCTAGGTTCAGAAAGGGTGCGAACCAGTTTGCCGATGGGTGCGTTCATAACACTCATCAACATACTGATCGCTTCGTCACGAGTAGGTAGCTTGGCCAGGGTCTCTATGGCGTGCGGCTCGAGTAACTTACCGTTCAGCGCAATGATCTTCACAGTCAGCTTTTTCGTGCCCTTCTGAAAATCCCTTAGCACCCGCGGTCCGGCCGCCGGGTCCTCGTCAGAGAACGCGAACAATAGCGGTCCAACTAGGTCCTCAGCCATGCAAGCGAACTGGGTTTGCTTCAGAGCACGGCGCACTAGCGTGTTACGCACAACGCGCAAATGGACGCCGTTACTGCGCGCTTCACGCCGTAGATCGGTCATCTCTGTGACCGATATGCCGGTATAGTCCGCAGCGATCACGGACTGGGCCGAATCAGCTACAGCTATCAGCTCAGCTACAATTTCCTTCTTTTGTTCGAGACCTAGACTCACCTTCTACTCTCCAGTTGGTACTTTATAGTACGGCGTTCCCGACCAGGAATAATCCGGCTAGGGTTCACCATCTGCGCGGGCATGTCTGATTAAGCCCTAGTCTCGATTTAAGACCCGGGCACCCGCGGTCTTCGATGTCCACCGATGTCCATTCGGTGGCCCAAAGTCTGTGTTAATAATCTAAATCTGCAGTGACGCCTGCTCGACCGCGACCCCCGGACCCATCGTCGTTGAAAGGGTGACCTTCTTCATGTACACACCCTTGGCCGCGCTGGGTTTCGCTTTGCTCAAATCACCGAGCAACGCGTTAAGGTTCTCCTTCAGTGCGCCAACCTCGAACGAGAGTTTGCCGATAGAACAATGGATGATCCCAGCTTTATCGGTTCGATATTGTACCTGTCCACCTTTGGCGTTGCGTACCGCGGCGGCAACGTCCTGAGTTACAGTGCCGACTTTCGGATTCGGCATAAGACCGCGCGGACCGAGAATCTGGCCCAACGCGCCGACAACCCGCATTGCATCTGGGGTTGCGATAGCGACTTCGAAATCAATTTCACCACCTTTTACAGTTTCAGCAAGATCTTCCAGCCCGACTAGATCCGCTCCAGCTTCCTTCGCAGCATCAGCATTTGCCGCTGATGTGAACACGGCCACCCGCACTGTCTTGCCGGTACCATGCGGCAGGACGGTGGAACCTCGCACGTTCTGATCGGATTTACGCGAATCGATCCCGAGGTTTACCGCAACGTCAACAGACTCATCGAACTTTGCGGTCCCTGCGTATTTCAGAATATCCAGCACTTCGTCAATCGGTGCCTGGGTGCGCTCGCCGAGACTTTCCTTGATCTTCTGTTGTCTTTTGCTCGGCTTTGCCATCTACAAACCCTCCGTTTCAATACCCATACTGCGTGCAGTACCAGCAATTGTGCGCACCGCCGCATCCATATCAGCAGCCGTTAAATCTGGTTCCTTGGTCTTGACGATTGCTTCCAGCTGACCGCGCGTCACACTACCAACTTTTTCCTTATTGGGTACGCCGCTGCCCTTCTCCAGGCCAGCCGCTTTTTTCAACAACACTGATGCCGGGGGCGTCTTTGTAACAAATGCAAAACTTTTATCGGCAAATACCGTGACCACCACCGGGATGGGCATGCCTTCTTCCATATTCCCAGTTTGCGAATTGAAGGCCTTGCAAAACTCCATGATATTGACGCCGTGCTGGCCCAACGCAGGTCCGACCGGAGGGCTCGGGTTAGCCTGCCCTGCTGGTACCTGCAGCTTTATATAAGAGTCTATTCTCTTTGCCACCGCTAATATTCCTTATCTACTTGCCCAAAACCGAGTTCCACTGGCGTCGACCGTCCAAAAATCGACACGGCGACCTGAACCCGGCTTTTGTCGTAATTGACGTCTTCGATCACGCCATTGAAATCCGTAAACGGCCCATCCTTCACCCGCACCACTTCACCTACTTCGAACAAGATCTTCGGCCGAGGCTTATCCGTCCCCTCCCGCATACGATTCAAGATCGCATCAGCTTCCTTATCGGTGATAGCCGCT
>CAZBOQ010000107.1:0-9221 GCA_964493555.1 uncultured Gammaproteobacteria bacterium
GCGATCGGCACCATTAATCTACTCAGAAATTCTCTGAGCTTTTGATTTTACTAGGTTTGTGCAGAAAATTGTCGAAGGCGGTAGATAAAATGATGGATATTTTTAACCCAAAATATACGTAGTACCCTCGTTTGTGAGTAATTGTGTTTCGGCAGCTAACACGGCCTGCATGCTCGGAGTGTGTCCTGCATCATCTTGGTATATACCTTCCCCAAGCGAGTCTCAAAGGCCACCAGCGACGGTAGATAATACTTGCCCCACATGCTAGTACTACTAGAGCGTCTTTTTAGCTGCTCCCGCCGTCAATAGTCGTTAGAATACGCCGCTGTGTTGGCACAATATCTACCTATTCTGGTGTGTCTGGCCGGCGGGGTCGGGAGGGGCGTCGCAGCGCTAGCGGGCGGGTATGTACTGGGCCCAGATAAGCCAGACGACGTTAAGCTGTCGGCTTATGAATGCGGCTTCGAGGCTTTCGAAGACGCGCGCATGCAATTCGATGTACGTTATTACCTCGTTGCCATTCTATTCATCCTGTTTGACCTGGAAATTGCGTTCTTCTTTCCCTGGGCCGTGGTACTGGATGAGATTGGTGCTTACGGGTTTTGCGCCATGATGATCTTTCTCGGGATCCTGGTCGTAGGTTTTATCTACGAATGGAAGAAGGGGGCGCTCGAATGGGAATAGAAGGGAAGCTCGAAGAAAACATCCTGACCACTTCGGTGGATACAGTGATGAACTGGGCGCGCACCGGTTCTATGTGGCCGATGACCTTCGGACTTGCATGCTGCGCCGTTGAGATGATGCATGCCGGCGCATCGCGTTACGACATGGATCGCTTTGGCATTCTATTTCGACCAAGCCCGCGCCAATCTGATGTCATGATCGTTGCTGGTACCTTGGTCAACAAAATGGCTCCGGCACTACGGCGCGTTTACGACCAAATGTCCGAGCCACGTTGGGTGATTTCCATGGGATCATGTGCCAACGGTGGTGGTTACTATCATTACTCATATTCCGTTGTGCGCGGGTGCGACCGGATCGTGCCTGTCGATGTCTATGTACCGGGTTGTCCACCCACGGCTGAGGCGTTGTTGTTCGGAGTTATTCAACTGCAGAACAAGATAAAGCGCACTAGTACGATTGCTAAATCCACCAATATCATTGCCCGTTGATGAAGCGAGGGGGTGTTGATGGCTAACTCGTCGGCTGCGCTAGCGCAGCATGTTAGAACTTGAGTAGGGAGTCGTTTAAGCAGCATTGACGAGGATACCGATCCGTTGACCATCGAGGTAGCAGCCGCCGATTTGACGGCTGTTTGCGTTTCGCTTCGTGATGATCAGAACTGTCGATTCGAACAACTGAGCGATCTTTGTGGACTCGATTATCTGAGGTTCCGTGAGATGGACTGGGAAACCGAATCGGCAACCTTGGGAGGGTTCAGCCGTGGTAGGAGTAGCACAACCAGGCAGTCGGTTAATGATAAGGAGAAACGATTCGCAGTTGTCTATCACCTACTATCCATCACCCATAACCATCGATTGAGATTACGTACTTACCCGCAAGGGGAGCCGCCGCGGGTCGCGTCAATGATCGATGTATGGGCGTCGGCAAATTGGTTCGAGCGCGAGGCTTTCGATCTTTTTGGGATTCTGTTTGAAGGTCATCCTGATCTGCGTCGTCTCCTGACCGATTATGGGTTCATCGGTCATCCTTTTCGAAAGGATTTCCCACTCGAAGGCAACGTCGAAGTGCGTTACGACCCCGAAAAACACCGGGTGGTGTATCAGCCAGTCACCATCGAGAACCGCGTGCTAGTGCCGCGCGTGATACGTAATGACGGTCGTTTCGAAGACGGCGAACAAGGCGACGCGGAGGACGCAGCTGGTGCCTGAAATACGCAACATGACCTTTAACTTTGGTCCACAGCATCCGGCCGCGCATGGCGTGCTCCGTCTAGTGTTGGAAACCGATGGGGAAGTGATCGAGCGTGCGGATCCTCATGTTGGACTGTTGCATCGGGGCACTGAAAAACTTGCCGAGAGCAAACCGTTCAATCAAAGCATCGGCTATATGGATCGCCTCGATTATGTGTCGATGATGTGTAACGAACACGCTTACGTGCTGGCGATTGAACATCTGCTCGGCGTGCGTCCGCCGCTCCGCGCACAGTACATCCGCGTGATGTTCGACGAAATCACTCGGATACTGAATCATCTCATGTGGCTTGGCGCGCATGGACTGGACATCGGTGCGATGACCGTTTTTCTCTATTGTTTCCGCGAACGCGAAGATCTGATGGACTGTTATGAAGCGGTTTCGGGCACCCGGATGCATGCAACCTACTATCGGCCCGGCGGGGTATATCGGGATCTTCCCGGCAAAATGCCACAATATGACACGACGCAATGGCGCGAGGAAAAGGAGGCGAACAGGCTTAATGCGAATCGTCAGGGCTCATTGCTCGACTTCATCGACGATTTCGTTGACCGGTTTCCAGCCTGTGTCGATGAATATGAAACTTTACTCACTGATAATCGTATCTGGAAACAACGTACTGTCGGAATAGGAGAAGTTACTGCCGAACGGGCACTGCAGTTGGGTTTTACGGGGCCGATGCTGCGTGGCTCTGGTGTCGCTTGGGATCTGCGTAAGAAACAGCCTTACGAGGTTTACGCGGATCTGGATTTCGATATTCCAATCGGTGTCAACGGCGATTGCTACGATCGATATTTGGTGCGCATCGAAGAAATGCGCCAATCGGGGAGGATTATCAAGCAATGCGTCGATTGGCTGCGTGCTAACCCTGGCCCAGTCATGGTCGACGATCACAAACTCGTCCCGCCGCGGCGCGAGGAGATGAAGGGCGACATGGAGTCGTTGATTCACCACTTCAAACTCTTCACCGAAGGTTACTGCGTGCCTGCGGGCGAGGTGTATAAAGCAGTGGAGCATCCGAAAGGTGAGTTCGGTATTTATCTTGTTTCTGACGGCGCCAACAAACCGTATCGATTGAAGATCCGCGCTGCCGGTTTTGTGCATTTGTCAGCCATGGACGAAATGGCTCGTGGCCACATGCTGGCCGACGTTGTTGCCATTATCGGCACTCAGGACATCGTCTTCGGCGAGGTCGATCGCTGATGGCATTGTCTGCGGAGGCCAGAAGCCTGATTGCGGGTGCAATGGAAAAATATCCGAAGGAGCACAAGCGCTCAGCTGTTCTAGCGGCGCTTACTGAAGCGCAGCACGAAAACCAGGGCTACCTAACCGTTCAATTGATGGATGAAGTGGCTGCATGCCTTGAGATGGCGCCGATCCAAGTCTATGAGGTCGCGAGCTTCTATTCGATGTTGGAAACCGAACCGGTGGGTCGCCATAGCATCTCGGTGTGCACCAACATTTCCTGCATGCTGCGCGGCGCCGATGAAATCATCGCACATATTGAGAAAAAATTAGGAATAAAGCTCGGTGAGAGCACGCCGGACAACCGAGTGTTTCTTAAGTGCGAAGAAGAGTGCCTGGCCGCCTGCTGCGGTGCACCGATGATGATGGTCAATCACAAGTACCACGAGAACCTGACCCTGAGCACAGTGGACGAGATCCTCGACGTGCTGAAATAGACTGGAATATGAATGACATCACGTTAAATCAGGTTTGCTACGAAACGTTGCAATTCAAACAGCCTTGGACGTATGAGAGCTATCTCGAAATCGGGGGTTACGAGGCGTGGAAGCAGATATTGAACGAAAAGGTGACGCGCACCGATATCATTGACATTGTTAAGGCGTCCGGACTCAGGGGCCGAGGTGGTGCCGGGTTCCCAGCAGGCTTGAAATGGAGCTTCATGCCCAAGGAAGTCACTCAGCAGCATTATATCGTATGCAACTCCGACGAAAGCGAGCCCGGCACGTGTAAAGACCGCGATCTCCTGCGCTACAACCCACATGCTTTGATCGAAGGTATGGCAATTGCAGGATTCGCGATCGGTGCGACGGTGGGTTACAACTATATGCGTGGCGAATTCATGGATGAGCCCAATAGTCGTTTTGAAGGAGCATTAAGCGAAGCCTACGAATATGGACTCTTAGGTAAGGATATCCTCAGTAGCGGCACAGATTTCGATCTGTACAATCATCTAGGCGCTGGCGCCTATATTTGTGGTGAGGAGACTGCCCTGCTTGAGTCTCTGGAAGGTAAGAAAGGAATGCCTCGCTTCAAACCTCCGTTTCCCGCTGGCTATGGTTTGTACGGGCGCCCGACCACTATTAACAATACCGAGACGCTTGCCTCGGTGCCGACCATTATGCGCCGTGGCGCACCGTGGTTTGCGGGCTTGGGGGTCGAAAACAGCGGCGGCACGAAACTCTTCTCCGTAAGTGGTCACGTTGAGAAACCCGGTAACTTCGAAATCCCGATGGGCTTGCCGTTTCGCACGCTGCTGGAGATGGCCGGCGGAGTGTGGAAGGGGCGAAAACTGAAAGCGGTGATCCCTGGAGGCTCATCAGTGCCTGTGCTCCCGGGAGAACTTATGCTGGAAGCCAATATGGACTACGATTCCATTACCAAGGCGGGTTCGTTGCTTGGTTCCGGAGCAGTGGTGGTCATGGATGAGAGCACTTGTATGGTTTCAATGCTCCGACGCATAGCACGTTTTTACATGGCCGAGTCCTGCGGTCAATGCACGCCCTGTCGCGAAGGCACGGGTTGGTTGTACCGCATGCTAACGAGAATCGTGGAAGGTAGGGGCCGCGCAGAGGATATCGACAAACTTGTCGACGTGGCCAACAAGATCGAGGGACGTACCATTTGCGCGCTGGGAGATGCCGCGGCTTGGCCGGTACAAGGGATGATCCGTCACTATCGCCACGAATTCGAGTATTTCATCGAACATGGAAGAAGTCTCATAGAAGCTACATCGGGGCAGGTGGCTTGAGCCGATGTCGGATGATCTAGTCACTATTGAAGTTGATGGCAAGATGCTCCAAGCGCGAAAGGGCGCAATGCTGATCGAGGTTACCGATTCGGCCAACATCTATATTCCCCGGTTTTGTTATCACGAAAAATTGTCAGTCGCGGCCAACTGCCGTATGTGCCTAGTCGAAGTGGAGAAGGCACCGAAACCGCTGCCAGCATGTGCCACGCCGGTGATGGACGGGATGAAAGTTAAAACCCGTTCATCGATTGCGTTGGATGCACAGCGGTCGACCATGGAGTTTTTGTTGATCAACCACCCGTTAGACTGCCCGATCTGTGATCAGGGCGGTGAGTGTGAGTTACAGGATTTGGCGATGGGCTATGGCGGTGACGTTTCGCGCTATTCCGAACGCAAACGTGTGGTGCAAGACAAAAACATCGGTGCATTGATACAAACCGACATGACGCGTTGTATTCATTGCACACGGTGCGTTCGCTTTGGCGAAGAGGTCGCGGGCTTGGCTGAACTCGGTGCTACCGGTCGTGGTGAGAACATGGAGATCGGAACTTACATCGAATCTGCGGTCGCCTCCGAACTTTCCGGCAATGTGATCGATCTCTGTCCGGTGGGTGCGTTGACTTCTAAGCCTTACCGCTATTCCGCGCGTGCCTGGGAATTGCGCGAACAACCAAGTGTTGCGCCGCACGACAGTGTCGGTTCCAACATTGCATTACATTTGAAAGGTAATTTGGTGAAGCGCGTGGTGCCCCGGACTAACGATGCGATCAATGAGGCTTGGATCTCCGACCGGGATCGCTACGCTTATCAGGGGCTGGAGGCCGAAGATCGCCTGACTCAGCCTATGCTGAAAGAAAACGGCGACTGGATCACAGTAGGTTGGGAACGCGCATTAGCTAAGACCGCATCTGGCCTGAGGGAAACACTAGGCGAGCACGGTGCGGGGCAAGTAGGCGCGCTGTTATCGCCCGCGGCGACCAGTGAAGAGCTTTATGTGGCGCAGAAATGGTTGCGAGGGTTGGGTGTCGTTAATATCGACCACCGGTTAAGGCAGTGTGATTTTGATGATCAGGATTTCGAGCCGGTGTATCCGTCCTTGGGGCAGGAACTGAGTGATCTGGAAAGTCTCGATGCGGCGCTGTTGATCGGCACCAACGTTCGTAAGGAGCACCCGTTGATTAATCACCGGCTGCGCAAAGCCGCGTTAGCCGGTGCGGTTTTGATGCCAGTCAACAGTTTCGACTTTGAGCAAAATTGGCCAATTGCAGCGAAGATTGTCGCCCCGCCTACGCAGCTGAGTGAGGAATTGGCGGGGAGCGCTAAAGCGTTGTTCGATGCCGACCAGCACAGCACCAATAGCGAGTGGGCGGAAGTACTGAGGGGGGTGGAGATCGGCGGGCGTCAACGCGCAATTGCCGGGCGACTTTTGGCTGCTAACAACGCAGCTGTGCTGTTGGGTAACCAGGCTTTCGCGCACGCCGGGTTCAGCGAAATCCGTGCTTTGGCGGACGTTATCGCGGCGTTATGCGGGGCAACTCTCGGTTATCTGCCCGAAGCTGCCAATAGTTGCGGCGCAGCGCTAGTCGGGGCGCTGCCACATCGATTGGCAGGCGGGCAAGCGCCAAGAGAGAAAGGCATGAACAGTGGCGAGATGCTTACTGATCCGCGTAAAGCCTATGTGCTTTTGGGCATCGAACCGGAACTCGATTGCGCGAACCCGGCAGGCGCCAGGGACGCGCTCTACAGTGCCGACTTTGTCGTTGCGTTCAGCGGCTTCTGCACCGCAGAAATGCGCGAGTATGCCGACGTGTTGTTGCCCATCGCGCAGTTTGCAGAGAATGAGGGCAGTTATGTGAACGCCGCAGGAATGGTGCAGAGTTTTGCGGCTGCTGTGAGACCACCTGGCGAAGCGCGCCCGGCCTGGCGCGTGTTGAGGGTCCTGGGTAACCTGTTTGAACTGGACGGTTTCGATTATCATGCCTGCGCTGATATCCGTGCTGAATTTGAACATTTTATTCCCGCCGAACGGCCGAAAATTCTTGGATGTTCGCGTCGACCTAACGCCCTAGGTGGCAGCGGAAAGCCGAGTGTTGAGTTGATAAATGATGTGCCCGCATATTCATTGGATGCGCTGGTGCGCCGAGCACCGGCACTGCAGGTAAGTGCCGATGCGGCGGATAGTCGAGTCTTTATTGCTGTAGATCTCGCTGCAGAACTGGAGGTCAAATCCGGGGACCAGCTGTTGGTCGAACAAAACGGTTGCAAAGTTCAACTGCCGCTGCAGATAGAGCCGCGTGTGGCACCCGGCTGTGTCCGTCTCCACGGCGGGCATCCGATAATCAGTGGACTTGCCGTCTCCGGTCACGCGGTAACGCTGCACAAGGTTTGACGAGATAATGGAAGCCTTGCTTACCACTACGCTTAACACGGTAAGTAGTATGCTTGCGTTCATCCCGGAACCCGGCCTCACTCTCGTTTTAACGGTAATGAAGATCGCTGTGATCCTTGTGCCATTGATGTTGAGTGTTGCCTACCTGACTTACGCCGAGCGTAAAATCATCGGTTACATGCAAGTGCGGGTCGGTCCCAATCGCGTCGGGCCGCGGGGCTGGCTACAGCCGATCGCGGATGCGGTCAAACTGATGTTTAAAGAGATCATTATTCCGTCGGGTGCGAATAAGTTTTTGTTTGTGATCGCCCCTATCCTTGCGCTTGCACCGGCGGTCGCGGCTTGGGCAGTGATGCCGTTTGATGCCAGTTTGGTGCTTGCCGACGTAAACGCAGGGCTCCTCTATGTGTTGGCGCTGACCTCGCTCGGTGTCTACGGGATTATTATTGCTGGCTGGGCATCCAATTCGAAATACGCGTTCTTCGGCGCGATGCGATCGGCTGCGCAAATCGTCTCTTATGAAATCGCCATGGGTTTCGCGCTAGTGGCCGTGTTGATCGCAGCTGGTAGTCTCAATTTGAACGAGATCATTATGGCTCAATCCGGATTTGGCTTTCTCACTTGGTACTGGATACCGCTCGCGCCGATCCTGGGAGTCTATTTTATCTCTGCTGTAGCGGAAACGAACCGGGCGCCGTTTGATGTCAGCGAAGGTGAATCTGAAATTGTTGCCGGATTCCATGTTGAGTATTCCGGCATGACTTTTGCGCTTTTTTTTATGGCCGAGTACGCCAATATCATTCTGGTTTCGGCGCTTGCGGCACTGCTCTTTTTCGGCGGCTGGCTGTCGCCATTCGAGGGTATGCCGGTGCTCGGTACCATAACAGCCTGGGTGCCGAATACCTTTTGGTTGGTGGCGAAGACTGCGGCTTTCATGTTTATGTTTTTGTGGTTGCGCGCCACCTTCCCCCGTTATCGTTATGACCAGATCATGCGATTGGGATGGAAGGTGTTTATTCCCATTACAATAGTATGGATCGTGGTAATCGGGGCATTGGTGGTCTTACAGGTGCCACCTTGGTTCGATCACTAGGCCTTCGCGAAAGCTCTGAGTAGGCAAAGCATATGCAAGCTGTCACCAATTACGTCAAAAGTCTGTTTCTCTGGGAACTGGTAAAGGGCTTGCGCCTGACTGGGCGCAAACTCTTCGAGCGGAAAATAACCGTACAGTACCCAGAAGAGAAAACGCCGCAATCCGCGCGTTTTCGCGGGTTGCATGCGTTGCGCCGTTACCCTAACGGGGAAGAGCGCTGTATCGCCTGCAAGCTGTGCGAAGCGGTTTGCCCCGCAGTTGCGATCACCATCGAGTCAGAACAACGCGATGATGGAACACGGCGCACGACCCGTTACGACATCGATCTGACCAAGTGTATATTTTGCGGCTTCTGTGAGGAGTCTTGTCCAGTCGATTCGATCGTTGAAACCCGATACTTCGAATATCATGGAGAAGAGCACGGCGATTTGCTCATGACCAAAGCCCAGCTCTTGGCCCACGGTGATCGTTTCGAGGCGCAAATTGCCGCTGATCGTGCCGAAGAATCGCCGTACCGCTAGACCATGTACACACAGATAATTTTCTACGTTTTTGCCACGTTGCTAGTGCTGTCCGCCAGTATGGTGATCACCGTCAAAAACCCAGTACATGCAGCCTTGTTCCTGGTCCTTTCATTTTTTGCCAGTGCAGCCGTCTGGTTGCTGCTAGAGGCAGAGTTTTTGGCGATAGTGTTGGGGCTGGTCTATGTAGGCGCGGTAATGGTGTTGTTCCTGTTCGTGGTGATGATGCTCGATATAAATTTGACACGTCTTCGAGAGGGTTTTATTCGCAATCTCCCGATTGGGTTA
>CAZBOQ010000108.1:0-8555 GCA_964493555.1 uncultured Gammaproteobacteria bacterium
CGCAAGTGCGACTAAAAAACACTTCCAGGACGATATCGCGGTGCGAGTAGCGATCGACCGTGAAACCGGCGACTACGATGCTTTTCGGCGGTGGGAGGTAATCGACCCAGAGGTGCCGCGCCCACCACCGGTGGATGAAGACGGTAATCCCATTTTGGACGCAGAACTGCCAGAGTTGATCGACGGTCTGGAAGCCCCGGATCGCGAGATCCTGCTTGAAAATGCAAAGCTACAGGATCCGGCGTTGGAGCATGGTGATTTTATCGAAGAGCCGTTAGAGCCGGCCAAGTTTGGCCGCATTGCCGCGCAGACGGCCAAACAGGTGATCGTCCAGAAAGTGCGCGAAGCAGAGCGCAGTCAAATTTTCGAAGCGTTTAAGGATCGCCAGGGTGAACTCATCATGGGCGTGGTCAAGCGGGTTGAGCGCAGCGGCGTCTACCTCGCTCTCGGCAGCAACGTCGAAGCGTTTATTCCCAAGGAAGAGATGATCCCTCGAGAGACGTTTCGCCCGGGTGACCGAGTGCGCGGTTATCTCAAGGAAGTTCGTGAGCAAAAGCGTGGCCCCCAATTGTTTGTCAGCCGTACTGCCACCGAATTGTTAGTCGAGCTGTTTACGCTGGAAGTGCCGGAAATCGGTGAAGGCATTATTGAGCTATTGGGTGCGGCTCGCGATCCGGGTCTACGTGCAAAAATTGCGGTGCGTAGTGAGGACGCACGTATCGATCCGGTCGGTGCCTGCGTAGGTATGCGTGGTTCGCGTGTCCAAGCAGTATCGAACGAACTAGCTGGCGAACGTGTCGATATCATTCTTTGGAATGATAATCCGGCGCAGTTCGTGGTCAACGCTATGTCGCCGGCGGAAGTTGTTTCGATCATGGTCGACGAAGATGAGCAAAGCATGAATGTGGCGGTTCTCGAAGATCAGCTATCCCAGGCGATAGGGCGCAACGGGCAGAACGTGCGCCTTGCCAGCCAGCTTAGCGGCTGGGAACTTAATGTCATGACCGAGGCAGATGCGGCGGACAAGAGCGAGGAGGAAGCACAAGTTTTACAGCAGATGTTCATGGAACAACTGGCGGTCGATGAGGAAGTCGCGACGATTCTAGTGCAGGAAGGGTTCACTACCATCGAAGAGGTCGCCTACGTCCCTGAAAATGAAGTGCTGGATATCGAAGAGTTCGATGAAAACTTGGTCGAAGAGTTACGTAACCGCGCACGCGACATTTTGTTGACCCGTGCAATTGCAAGCGAAGAAAAATTAGGCGATGCGCGACCAGCCGAAGATTTGCTCGCCATGGAGGGCATGAATGAAGATCTTGCCTACACGTTAGCGAATATGGGCATCGTGTCGATGGAGGATCTAGCCGATCAGGCCATCGATGAGCTAATGGTGATAGATGGTATGGATGAGGAACGTGCCGGCGAATTAATTATGACGGCGCGGGCACCCTGGTTCGCAGTCGCTGAAGAAAGTGAAAGCGCTCAAGTTGGAGAGGGTGCGAATGGCTGATTTAACCATCAAGGAATTCGCGACCGTCGTCGGCGTGCCCGTCGATCGGTTGATCGATCAATTGGGTGAAGCTGGCCTCGACGTCAAAGTTGAAGCGGATACGATTACTGACGACGAAAAGACCCAGCTTTTGTCCTATCTGCGACGTCGCCACGGGCGCGAAAATGAGAGCATGGAGCCGAACAAAATCACTCTGCGGCGCAAGACTATCAGCGAGCTGAAGGTGCCGACGGAAAGAGGCCGGCCGCGTTTGCGTGTCGGGCAAAAACCAGCGTCGTCGAAGACGGTGAGCGTAGAATTCCGTAAGAAGCGCACGTATATAAAGCGTAGTGTGGTTGTCGAAGAAGAAGAGCGCCGCATTCAGGAAGAGACTGCGGAGCGTGAGCGCATCGCTGCTGAAATCGCAGAGAAAGAGCGGCAGGAACGCGAAGAGCGCGAGCGGATAGACCAGGAAGCCGCTGTCAAACAACAAGCCGAGGAAGAAGCGGAGCGCGCACGGATTATCGCAGCGGAAGACGCGATGAAAGCTGAGGCAGCTAAGGAAGAGGCAATGCGCGCCGCTCAGGCGACGCCACCGCCGGAACCAGCGCGGGAGACCAAACGGGAAGACAAGCGTTCGGATAAGAAGTCGGAACGGACGGGCCGTCGAGAGCTTCACGTTGCTTCGGAGAAATCAGGTCGTCGTCGTCGCAAGCAACCGGCTCGGCGCCGCGTGGTGGCAACCACTCCGGGCAAACACGCTTTCGAAAAGCCCACGGAGCCCATCGTTCATGAGGTGGCGATCTCTGACAACATTACGGTGGCGGAGCTTGCCCAGCGGATGTCCATTAAGGCAGCCGAGGTAATTAAAGTCATGATGAGCATGGGCACTATGGTCACTATCAACCAGGTTCTCGATCAGGACACTGCTGCCATTGTGGTGGAGGAGATGGGGCACAAAGCGACGTTGTTGAAAGAAAGCAGTGTGGAGGAAGATCTACGCGAGACTCAGGAAAGCGACTTTGACAAGCTGCCGCGTTCACCTGTGGTGACCATTATGGGTCATGTTGATCACGGCAAAACCTCACTGCTTGACTACATTCGTCGTAGTAAAGTTGCTGAAGGTGAAGCCGGCGGCATCACGCAACACATTGGCGCTTATCGGGTGTCCACCGATCATGGCGACATTACCTTTCTTGACACGCCTGGCCATGAAGCGTTTACCGCTATGCGCGCGCGGGGTGCGAAGGTCACGGATCTAGTTGTGTTGGTAGTTGCCGCTGACGACGGTGTCATGCCGCAGACGGAAGAGGCGGTTCAACATGCCAAAGCGGGCGACGTGCCGTTAATTGTAGCAATCAATAAAATGGATCGTGACGACGCTGACCCGGACCGCGTCAAACAGGGACTCGGTGCTTTGGATGTGATCCCTGAGGATTGGGGCGGCGATACGATTTTTGTCAATGTGTCTGCCAAGACCGGTGACGGTGTGGGTAATCTCCTTGAGGCGATCAACTTGCAGGCTGAAGTTTTGGAACTCATGGCGCCTAAGGACGGTGCTGCGAGTGGCATCGTTATCGAATCGCGACTTGATCGCGGCCGCGGCCCGGTTGCCACGGTATTGGTGCAATCGGGCACCCTAAAGCGCGGTGAAATTCTGTCAACTGGCCACGAATTTGGACGCATCCGTGCGATGACCGACGAGCAAGGTACGCAGGTGGAAACAGCCGGGCCATCGGTTCCGGTCGAGGTCCTTGGTCTTTCCGATGTGCCCAACGCCGGCGATGAAGCTCAGGTCGTGCCGGATGAACGCCGTGCACGAGAGGTGGCGGGTTTTCGACAAGATAAGAATCGCGAGAGCAAACTTGCGCGTCAGCGAACCGCCCAACTCGACAACATTCTTTCGCAAATGGAAGAGGGTGGAAGCGCGGCACTCAATATTTTCGTTAAATCCGATGTCCAAGGCTCGGCTGAAGCATTGCGCGAGTCGCTGTTCAAACAATCCACTGATGAGGTTAAGGTCAATATCGTGTCCAGCGGTGTCGGTGGTATTACCGAATCCGATGTCAATCTTGCGATAGCGTCCAAGGCCATCATTATTGGTTTTAATGTGCGTGCGGATGCGACGGCACGTAGATTGATCGAAGCCGAGGACGTTGATCTGCGCTATTACAGCATCATTTATGATGTGATAAATGACGTAAAGGCAGCGCTCAGCGGCATGTTGTCTCCGGAAATCAAAGAGACCATCGTCGGCATTGCAGAGGTGCGAGATGTATTTCGTTCATCGAAATTCGGTGCGATTGCCGGGTGCATGGTGACGGAAGGAAATATAAAGCGAGCTAATCCGATTCGGGTGCTGCGTGAGAGTGTCGTTATCTACGAGGGCGAACTTGAATCGCTGCGTCGCTTCAAAGATGATGTTGCTGAAGTGAAATCCGGCACGGAATGCGGCATAGGCGTCAGAAATTATAACGATGTCAAGGCTGGCGATCAGATTGAAGTATTCGAGCGCGTGGAAATTGCTCGTAGTCTTTGATGTGTGAAGGAAACCGGCGTTGCACTTCGGTTTGTACTAGATATGGGAACCCGTGAATTCAGTCGTACTCATAGAGTTGGCGAACAGATTAAACGCGAGCTCGCACCATTGGTCCAGGTGCTTGGCAGTGAACAAGGATTCGGCATGGTTTCGTTGACCGGGGCGGACGTATCGCCTGATTTGAGGACCGCTAAGATCTACGTTACGCAACTGGCAACCAACGAGTCTCCGGATAATTTGTTAGAGGCATTGGAGAAGGCTGCCGGCAGACTTCGTCACAGCCTCAGTCGTAAACTGCGCTTACGCACAATCCCGCGACTTCAATTCGCGTTCGACGACTCTCTCCTGCGTGGCGCACAAATATCCTCGTTACTGAAGGAATTAGACGTGTCAGTCGATAGCGATATCAGGGCTGCGGATCCAGCCAATGATGCAACGCGCGACTGACATGCTCCGGTACGGATGGGCCTCCAGGTGAGGCGTAGAAACGGCAAAGCCGAACGGCGCGACGTAAACGGGATTCTGCTTCTCGATAAACCTGCCGGAGTGAGTTCCAATACCGCTCTGCAACGTTGCAAACGGCTGTTCAACGCACGTAAAGCCGGCCATACAGGCAGTCTGGACGTTCCCGCCTGCGGGCTGTTGCCAATTTGTTTCGGCGAGGCGACAAAAGTGTCCGGGTACCTCCTGGATGCTGCGAAGGTATACCGTACGCGTTTTAAACTAGGTGAACGAACGAGCACGGGCGACGCCCAGGGTGAGATAGTCGCCACTAAACCGGTGCCTGAGTTGACGCGCCAGGCATTGGAGTCGGTGATGAAAGGCTTTATTGGTGAGATCTTGCAGGTGCCACCGATGCACTCGGCAATAAAACACCAGGGCCAGCGGCTGTATAAATTAGCCTATGCGGGTCAAACGGTTGAGCGGAAGGCGCGGAGTGTCAGGATTTACCAACTAGATCTGCTGGGCGCGGCTGATCGGCACATTGACCTCGAGGTGACCTGTTCCAAGGGGACTTATATTCGAACGCTGGCTGAAGATGTCGGCGAAGTTCTCGGCTGCGGCGCGCATGTCGATTATCTACGGAGGCTCGCCGTGGGGCCGTTTAGGATTGATGGTGCTGTGTCGCTCGAGAGGTTGTGTGCGCTAGTTGAGCAAGAGCGTGAGGCGCTCGACGCCTGGCTGCTCGCACCCGACAGTGCGCTACCTGAGCAACCACCGGTGACGTTGACCGCAGATGCATCTTATTATCTTTGTCAAGGCCAGGCAGTACAGGTTCCCAAAGGGCCGCTCACTGGGATAGTTAGATTATACGATCCAGAGCGACGTTTTCTCGGTGTCGGTCAGGTGTTGGACGACGGACGGATCGCACCACGCCGTTTGCTCAAGATGTAGCCGACATCTGTTATTGCGGTGCGACGGGGATTTCATTGTTTCTCCGGGATGGTTAGAATGCGGCGTCTCTTTTTAAGGTGTACTAGATAGGAGCATCAAGTGACACTGTCAGCTACAGTAAAACAGGCAATTATCAAAGATCACCAGCGTCAGCCCTCCGACACAGGATCGCCTGAGGTTCAGATTGCCTTAATGTCGGCTCGCATTGATGACCTGTCCGGGCACTTCAAGGCGCACCGCAAGGATAATCACTCAAGGCAAGGGTTGCTCCGTATGGTAAACGAAAGGCGTAAATTGCTAGATTACCTAAGGAATGTTGATATCGAGAGATATCGCCAATTGATCTCGCGTCTGGGCTTACGCAGATAAGGCGCGAAAACCCTGCGTGGCGGGCTGCCACGCGACCCACCACTACGCAGGCGCGCTCACGGGAGCGTGGCTGCTCGAAGGAACTAAAAGAAATATGAAGCCAGCAAGCAAATCATTGCAGTACGGTTCACACACACTTACGTTCGAGACAGGCAAGATTGCTCGGCAAGCAAGTGGTGCGGTCATGACCACGCTCGGTGACACCCACGTGCTCACTACGGTCGTGGGTAGGGGAGACTCAGATCGGCCGCGTGATTTTTTCCCCTTGACGGTCGACTACCAAGAACGAACCTACGCCGCGGGGAAAATACCTGGTGGGTTTTTTAAACGAGAGGGACGTCCTTCTGAAAAAGAGATATTGACCTGTCGGCTTATTGATCGGCCGGTAAGGCCTCTGTTTCCAAAGGGTTACCGCAATGAAGTGCAAATCATTGCGACCGTTATGTCTTTAGACACAGATGTTGATCCAGACATCGTTGCGATGCTTGGTGCATCCGCCGCCCTGGCACTGTCTGGGTTACCGTTTAACGGGCCGATTGGCGCCGCGAGGGTCGGTTACGGTGATGGACAGTACGTATTAAACCCAAGTTTCGCGGCAGTGGCAGAGTTGGACCTAGATCTGGTGGTTGCCGGCACTGAGAGTTCGGTGTTGATGGTCGAATCAGAGGCCAAGCAGCTTTCCGAGGAAATCATGCTTGGCGCGGTGATGTTTGGCCACGAAAACATGCAGGCTGTGATCACAGCCATCCGGGAGCTCGCCGCAGATGCTGGAGTGGTTCCTTTGGAATGGACGGCACCGCAAGCTGATGAAGGGCTCATTAACGAGCTCGCCAATAACCACGCAGATGCGATAAAAACAGGCTACGCCGTGGTCGATAAGATGGAACGTCGTGATGTGCTGTCGAAAGCGCGTAAAGAGATCCGCACGCAGCTATGCGACGGTGATGACGCCGAATGGTCTGCCGAAGAGGTGCGGGATGCCATCGAGGACCTTGAGCACACTATGGTACGCAGCACCATCCTCGATGGTCAGCCGCGCATCGATGGCCGTAGTCCAACTGACGTACGCAAGATCGATATCGAGGTTGGTGTATTGCCGAGAGCACATGGTTCGGCATTATTTACCCGAGGTGAGACACAGGCCATGGTAGTGACTGCGTTGGGAACGGAAAGAGATTCGCAGATCGTGGATGCCATCGAGGGGGAGCGGCGTGATCCTTTCATGCTTCACTATAACTTTCCTCCTTATTGTGTGGGCGAAACCGGTAGGGTCGGTACGCCGAAACGCCGTGAAATAGGTCATGGACGATTGGCCAAGCGGAGCTTGATGGCGGTGCTGCCGAGCATGGAGGAGTTTCCATATGTGGTACGAGTCGTATCTGAGATCACTGAATCGAACGGGTCTAGTTCTATGGCCACCGTGTGCGGTACTAGTCTTTCGTTGATGGATGCTGGAGCACCGACGCTCGCTCCGGTTGCTGGTATTGCTATGGGTCTTATAAAGCACGACGATAAATTTGTTGTCCTGTCCGACATCATGGGGGATGAGGATCATTTGGGGGACATGGATTTTAAGGTTGCCGGGACGGCGAACGGACTCACCGCATTGCAAATGGATATCAAAATCGACGGCATCACCAAAGAGATCATGCAAGCAGCCTTGGAGCAAGCGCGCGAAGGTCGTATGCACATCCTCGGTGAAATGACTAAGGTGTTAGCGGCTCCGCGCGAAGAAATGTCTGAATATGCACCGCGTATTCTTAGCATCAAAATACATCCGGATAAAATCCGCGATGTCATCGGTAAGGGTGGTGCTACGATCCGTGCAATTACTGAAGAAACAGGTACGACCATCGATATTGATGACGACGGAACGGTAAAGATCGCATCAGTCGATGCGGCGGCTGGAGAGGCGGCACGCGAACGTGTCGAACGTATCACTGCAGATGTTGAAGTCGGCACCATCTATGAAGGTCGAGTACAGAAGTTGATGGATTTTGGTGCGTTTGTGAATATTTTGCCGGGCAAGGATGGGTTGGTGCATATTTCACAAATCTCCGAAGAGCGCGTGGAAAGCGTTTCAGACAAGCTTTCCGAAGGCGACATGGTCAAGGTGAAGGTTCTGGAAGTTGATAAGCAGGGTCGTATTCGCCTCAGCATGAAGGCCGTTCAGGCTGCTTAGCGTTGCTACGTAGCCTCTAACCGGGCTTTGCTGCGCCAAAATATTGCCGGCGCAGAACTTGCGGCGTTCCCCTACCCGCTGCCCGCGTTGAGAAAAGCCCATAACGCGAATGGCTTGTTCAGTCAGAAACCTCAACTTCGTCTGGAGATGAAAAATGACTCTGATGCGCGTGGAGGCGACACGGGAGAGTGCCTGCGGCGCGGGTATGGGCCATGCTCGCTCGGTGAGCTCGCCACTTAGCGACATGATCCTGACCCTTGCAAAACTAAGGCTGTTGCAGGTTAAAGAAAAATTGGAGCGCGGTGAGCTGATCGGCGGGATCCGACTCGAAGAGCTCAACGCGACTCAATAACTAATATGGCGTTGCAATTCCCCTTGTTGGCCATCCTGTTGTCGTTCGCAGCTTACTTTTCCCCAGCCCCTTTCCTAAATATAGACCAGGCGGTCGGTGGAATTTTCGTCCCCCTACTGGGTTTGGTGATGTTTGCTATGGGGTTGACTTTGTCGCTCAATGACTTCGCAAATGTCGTAAAGCACAAGGGTGCAGTAGCTCTAGCCACAGGACTGCAGTTCGCGCTAAT
>CAZBOQ010000109.1:0-5427 GCA_964493555.1 uncultured Gammaproteobacteria bacterium
AGCAAAGTAATTGTTTCCGATTCACGACTAGTCGGGATAAGCGGCGGGCGCGGATACTTCTTCTCTAGATAGATAAGGATGTCGTTACTTTCGATGTGTACGTCGCCATTGTCCACCAAAACTGGCACCAAGCCGCGTGGATTAATTCCCAAAAACCATTCTCCATAGTTCTCCCCACCAAGGATGTCAACGATGTGCGATTCCCACTGTATACCTTTCAAGTTGAGGAAAATCCGCGTTTTCTTTGAACAAGAAGACATCGGGTGATGCAGAATGTGAACCCCCTTCCACGCTATTACTTCCTTGGTTTGTATATCTCTGTCGAGAAGTTGAACCATTGTAAGCTCCCGGGGATCTTGTATTTGCTTGGTTCCCCGTTGTCCGGCACTCCGTGTTCGTAAGACGCCGCAGGCACCCACATGGTACCACCTACAGACGGGGGCTGATTGCTAGATGCGGTTCGCGGGTCCGAAGAATTGATGACCAACAACCACGCCATGTTTCATGCGCGGCGACCAAACGTTATTGTCAGAGATCAAAGACAATGAACGTGCCTACGTGGCCCTCGAAAAAAGAAACACGGGAACCGGCATGCGGAACGCGCTGTGGCCGGCTCAGCGGGCAGTATCAAAACGATCGGTAGCGGAGGGACTAATCTGTTCTGCGAATCCAAGGTATATACGTATCTGAATTGACCTCCTGTTACCACATCCGTACCATGTTCATACTTTGAACATGGTGGATCGTGAACAAGCGATCACTCGGGAATTGCTGGAGACCATCGACAACCAGCCCCATGTGACTCAACGAAGCTTAGCCTCTGAGCTAGGGATCGCCCTAGGGCTTGCGAATAGCTATCTCAAGCGCTGCACAAAAAAAGGCCTGGTGAAGGTTCGCCAGGCCTCGGCCAAACGCTATATCTACGACTTGACCCCACGCGGATTCGCTGAGAAGAGCCGGCTCACAGCAGAATATCTGTCCTCGTCACTGTCTTTTTATCGCGCCGCCGGTGATGCGTACGCAACAATCTTCAAAAGGCTCGAACCTACTAGCGCACGGATCGTGTTCGCTGGCGTCTCTGAATTGACCGAAATCGCCTACTTGAAAGCCCAACATCACAACATCGAACCAATCGCGGTGTGGGATCCACGAAGCGAGTCCAGAAGCTTTCTACGGCTGCCGGTGTGGATTAGCGCCGAGAATATTCCTACTGGCGCCACCTGCGTGCTCACCGAGTTGTCCGACCCCAGCACAACGTTCAAAATACTTGCCGCCACCATCGAAACTGACCGTATAAGGATCCCGGTGGTACTAAACCCTTCAATTCGAACTCCAACCGACTGATGCAATTCGCTTCCCTAGCGCTGTCCAGCGCATCAACGTAACCCCTAAATGAATCCATGATTCCGTTTGTGGATCTAGCTCGCCAACAAGAGCGCATAAGAGACCGCCTCGATAGAGCGATTGCACGCGTCCTTGATCACGGACAATACGTGATGGGTCCCGAAATTACCGAATTTGAAGACCTGCTCGTACGCTACTGCGACGTCGACGATGCAATAAGCTGCGGAAGTGGCACCGATGCACTACTCATTGCATTGATGGCAGCCGGGATCGGTCAAGGGGATTCCGTGTTGCTGCCATCATTTACGTTTGTAGCTAGCGCTGAAGCGGTGGTATTGGCAGGGGCGACGCCTGTGTTCGTCGATTGCGATCCAAGCACCTATCTGATCGATTGCGACCAAATTCGAGACGCACTAGAAGCTAATGAGCACGATTGTTGCGCAATTATCGCCGTAGATCTTTTCGGTCAGCCGGCCGATTACCGTGAACTTAATAGCATAGCAGCCGAAAACAGGTTGACCCTTATTGCTGATGCGGCACAAAGCCTCGGCGCAACCCAGAACAGTTGTCCAGTTGGAACCCTTGCAGACATTTCCACGACTAGTTTCTATCCAGCGAAGCCGTTGGCCTGTTACGGCGAAGGCGGTGCAATCCTGACCAACAGATCCGCACTTGCCAAAGTCTGCCGTAGCGTCCGTATCCACGGTCAGGAAACCAATCGGTATGATAGTGTCCGACTCGGCATTAATGGCCGTATGGACACGCTGCAAGCGACGATACTGATCGAGAAGTTGGCAATCTTCGACGATGAAATCTCAGCCCGCCAGCGCATTGCCCAGCGTTACAACGACGCTTTTGAGACCTTACCCGTAGTAACCCCTAAGCTGCTACCCGGCAACACTTCCGTGTGGTCTAGCTATACGATTCAGGTCGAATCGCGTAACGACCTGGTCGCACACTTGGAAGCAGATTCGATTCCCTCGGCGATCTATTATCGGAAGCCACTGCACCAACAAGCTCCGTACAAAGATTATCCGGTCGCACCCGGAGGTGCCCGAAACACGGAAGCACTGTGTAACAAGGTTCTCAGCCTGCCGATGCACAGCTATCTCGAAGACGGCGAGCAAGATGAAGTCATCAACAGCGTTATACAATCGTTTGCTTAGCTTCGCCGAGCAATATCGATTGTTTTCGCCAGCTAACCACATCGCCGAGGCCCTAGGCGCGTCTTTCGCGAGCTTGCTAGTCGCGCCCACCGACTAAAGAGCGCTATCTTCCCCTTCAAACATTCCGATGCACCGTATTGATATTGACAATCCATGACAAACACCAGAGCGAACATCGGTATTTCGAAGGACAGGCGGTGTATATAATCATTGTAAACATGGCGATAGCGTCGCTCACCTCAGGTAAATGAGTAAAACCTTGTTCCGATCTTATCCGCAGGAATGCGTTTTTCCGACGAACTCAACAGCGTTCTCATGTGTGGCATAAGCGGCTATTACGATCCGCATGGCCGATATGCGCCAGCAGTGTTATCCACTGCTGTAGAACAGATGAACGTTGTACTTCGCCACCGCGGGCCAGATGACTCTGGGTTGTGGGCCGACGGGGACGCGGGCATTTTTTTTGGTCACACCCGACTCGCGATTGTTGACACCTCTCCGCTAGGCGCACAGCCAATGATGTCGAATAGTGGTCGATACGTACTCGTCTTCAATGGAGAGATCTACAACCACCGCCAATTGCGAGCAGAACTCGAACGAGAAGTGTCTGCTTTTCACGGACATTCCGATACTGAGGTGTTGCTCAATGCAATCGAACAATGGGGGCTGAAAAAAGCGCTGCAACGAAGCCACGGAATGTTCGCCCTCGCTCTGTGGGACCGACGTAACCGCTGTTTACAGCTAGCCCGTGATCGCTTAGGGGAGAAACCGCTGTACTACGGCGACCTAAACGGCTTATTCATGTTCGGTTCTGAGCTGAAGGCCCTCAAATGTGCACCCAATTGGCGTGGTGATATCGATCGCCAGTCTCTTGGGATGTTCTTTCGACATAACTACGTTCCCACACCGCGGTCCATCTATCAAAATATTCACAAACTGCCATCTGCGACGATCTTATCATTCGATTCTTCTCTCAACAGCCCAAGCCTGACCTCCTATTGGGATGCCGTAGAGGAAGTCCAGCGTAACTACGCGACTTTTAAGGGATGCAACGAGGCGGAAGTACTACAAGTATTTGAACAAATATTTACGGACGTATTAGCGGACCAAATGAGTGCCGACGTCCCGCTAGGCGCCTTTCTTTCTGGTGGAATTGATTCGTCAAGCGTAGTTACGGCCATGCAACGCCAATCCTCTCAACCCGTCAAGACCTTTACGATCGGTTTTCATGAAGCCGGATATGATGAGACTCACGCCGCTCGTAAGATCGCCAACTATCTTGGCACCGACCATACCGAAATTTATGTAAGCTCCGAAGACGCTCAAACCATCGTTCCAAAACTCCCACAACTCTATGATGAGCCCTTCGCAGACTCATCTCAGATACCCACACACCTAGTCGCTCAAATCGCCCGGCAACACGTCACCGTAGCATTATCAGGAGAAGGTGGTGACGAGCTTTACGGCGGGTACTCTCGTTATTTTCTCGGCAAACGACTATGGAAAGCCCTTAACACCATACCCCCAAGGCTAAAACCGATGCTAGCGCGCGGCATCCACGGCGTAAGCCCGGCCAATTGGGATCGAATCGCGGCTGTCCTACGACCGTTACTACCGAATGAGCTTGCTAATGCGCATGCCGGGGATCGGATGCATAAAGTCGCCGGGCTGTTAGAGGTTGCAACAGAACAAGATTTTTATCTGGATCTAATTTCTCATTGGAAAAACCCTGAAAGCATAGTGATCGGAACGCACAGCCTTCCATCGATGGTTACACGGGACTGGCAACATGCTCCTGTTTCAGAATTTGTCGAGCGGATGATGTTCGTCGACAGCGTCAACTATCTACAGGATGACATTCTTGTCAAGGTCGACCGCGCAAGCATGGGGGCGAGCCTCGAGACAAGAGTTCCTTTTTTAGATAATCGGCTCTACGAGTTCGCGTGGCGGTTACCGCTGGAAACAAAAATAGACGACGGTCGTGGAAAGCTACTATTACGCAAGTACCTTGCACAACACCTGCCAATCGAGCTATTCGAACAACCAAAAACGGGATTCGGGATCCCGCTCAGTGGTTGGTTGCGTGGCCCATTACGTGAATGGGCAGAGGAACTACTGACCCCAACCAAGCTTAGAGCATCAGGTTATCTGAACGCGAAACCGATCCGATTGAAATGGGAAGAACATTGTGACGGCTCACGTGATTGGCAATATCACTTGTGGGATGTCTTGATGTTCCAGGCTTGGTTCGACACACATGTCCGCTGACACTTCCCGGAAAATGCGAATTCTAATTGTCGTCAACAAATTAGACCGAGGCGGCACAGAACATCATCTTCTGAACGTTCTGCCTACATTAAATAAGGCGTCTCTATCCATTTCTGTCTTCGTTTTAAGACAAGGCGGCACCCTAACCGAGAAAATGGAGAAAAGCGGCGTGCACGTTCATGGGTGTCCATTTAATCTTCCACATTTTCTTAACCTGGTTTTAGCCGGTATATTTTTGCTTGCTCACCTTTGGCGGAAGCGCCCAGACGCAATACACTTTTTTTTGCCAGAAGCTTATCTTGTCGGCGGCTTCTGCTCCCTACTCGCGCCGTTACCAATCCGCATCATGAGTCGGCGCAGCCTCAATGATTATCAACAGCGACGTCCTTACGCAGCTTACTTTGAACGTTTTTTACATCGAAAAATGGATGCGTTTGTGGCAAATTCAAACGCGGTCCTGGAGCAACTAGTTGATGAGATCGGCGATTCGGAAAAACTACACCTAATATACAACGGTGTCTCGGTTTCACCCGCCAATCAACACTTTAGTAAGGTTGACATGCGCCATCGTCTTGGGCTCCCGGCAAACGCACTAACTATAATTACGGTCGCCAACTTGATTCCATACAAAGGCCACAGCGATTTGTTG
>CAZBOQ010000110.1:0-9960 GCA_964493555.1 uncultured Gammaproteobacteria bacterium
TGCTTGAGTCCTCTGGTGACTTGAGAGCGGTGCAGGAACTGTTGGGTCACTCGGATATAGCCACCACTCAGATCTACACTCATCTCGATTTTCAACATCTGGCTAAAGTCTATGACCGCGCTCATCCACGAGCAAAGAAGAAGGGATCTTCCTAAATCATCGTGTAGAATGCGCGAGCGCAGTCGTAGCAGGAAGTTATCAGCTAAAGAGTAAACCCCGATGACAGGTTTTCATGGCACTACTATTGTATTGGTCCGGAGACGCGGACATGTGGCGATCGGGGGCGATGGCCAGGTGACTCTGGGAGACACGGTTATAAAAGGCAACGCGCACAAGGTGCGTACCTTGCACGAAGGCAATGTGATCGCGGGGTTTGCCGGTGGCACGGCAGATGCCTTCACCCTGTTTGAGCGCTTTGAGGCGTCTTTGCAAAAGTATTCCGGCAACTTGACTAGAGCGGCTGTGGAGCTTGCCAAGGATTGGCGTAGCGACAGAGCGCTACGGAGGCTAGAGGCGTTGTTGGTCGTAGCGGACCGTAGTAGCTCGTTGATGATCTCTGGGACGGGCGACGTGATAGAACCCGAAGACAACATTATGGCAATCGGATCGGGCGGTGGCTATGCGCGTGCCGCCGCCTATGCATTGTTGTATAACACGGAGATGGACGCCGCGACCATAGTTTCCAACGCCCTCAAAATAGCTGCAGATATTTGTGTTTTCACCAATCAGGAACTGACCATCGAGGAACTCAAGTGAGTAAAGCGATGACGGCGCTCACCCCTGAAGAGATAGTCGAGCAGCTCGATAAGCACATCGTTGGTCAACATCCGGCGAAACGCGCGGTGGCGATAGCGCTTAGAAATCGTTGGCGACGCTCCCAGGTTGAACTCGAGTTTCGCGATGAGATTACACCTAAGAACATATTGATGATTGGACCAACCGGTGTTGGCAAGACGGAGATTGCAAGACGACTGGCACGCCTGGCTAACGCACCGTTTATCAAGGTGGAGGCCACCAAATTCACGGAAGTCGGTTACGTTGGACGGGATGTGGAGTCGATCGTGCGCGATCTAGTCGATATAGCGATAACCTTGGCGCGCGAGGCGGCCACCGGAGAGGTTCAGCGGCAGGCAGAGGATGCCGCGGAAGAGCGGGTGCTGGATGCACTCCTACCGCCGGCCCGTGGTGGAGACCGCCTCGATGAAGGGGATGGCGCTGACGGCACGGGTGCCCGTCAACGATTTCGAAAAATGCTACGCGAGGGTGAACTAGACCACAAAGAGATTGAAGTAGAACTCAGCGCACCCGCGATAGGCGTTGAAATAATGGCACCGCCGGGCATGGAAGAGATGACCAATCAGTTGCAGGGCATGTTTCAGAACATGGGCGCCGGACGTTCGCACAAACGTAAAGTCCGGGTTCGCGATGCGTTACGGCTGTTCACCGAAGAGGAGGCGAATAACCTTGTCAATGACGATGACATCAAAGCGGAGGCGCTGGAAGCGGTAGAACAAAACGGCATCGTGTTTATTGATGAGATAGACAAGGTCGCGCGCCGCTCTGAATACGGCGGTCCGGATGTATCACGCGAAGGAGTGCAACGGGATCTTCTGCCCTTAGTCGAAGGCTGTACGGTCACCACGAAGTATGGTTCGGTTAAGACAGATCATGTGTTGTTCATCGCCTCGGGCGCGTTTCACGTGGCCAAGCCCGCGGATTTGATCCCGGAGTTACAAGGGCGCCTGCCGATCCGGGTCGAACTCGATGCCTTGGGGGTCGAAGAATTTGTTCGAATTCTTCGTGAACCTTACGCGTCGTTGACCGAGCAGTACGCGGTGCTAATGGCGGTGGAAGGCGTGAAACTAACATTCGCCGACGATGGGATTGCGCGTATCGCTGAGATTGCCTGGGAAATAAATGAACATAGCGAGAACATCGGTGCTAGGCGCCTGCATACCGTCATGGAACGTTTGTTGGAAAGCCTGTCCTTTACCGCAGCCAACCGTGAGGGTTTGGAGGTTGAGATAGATGCTGCCTATGTCGATCAACATCTCGGTGAGTTGCTTGGCGATCAGGATCTGGCAAGATACATCTTATAGAAGAGCGTGCCGGAGCACGCGATTATCATGTCAAGATTTATTCCCACCGACATTAAGCTCGATCAGAAATCCGGGACTCTTGAGGTGAGTTTCGAAGATGGTCAACGCTTCGAGTTCAGCTGTGAGTTCTTAAGGGTCTACTCACCATCTGCTGAGGTTCGCGGCCATGGGCCAGGACAACACGTTTTGCAGCTTGATAAAGAGGCGGTCGGCATCGACGAAATCGAACCGGTCGGCAACTATGCGGTGCGATTGGTATTTGATGATGGCCATGACTCGGGAATTTACTCCTGGGACTATTTCTACGAGCTGGGGCAAAATCACGACAAATATTGGGCCGACTATTTGCAAGCCCTGAAAGACGCCAATCATGCGCGCCGCGCTCACTGAACATCATTCTCGAGATTTCCAGTGACCGACGACAGCACTCATTTCGGTTTTCGTAGCGTTTCGAGTCGCAAAAAAAACGAGCTAGTTAACGCGGTTTTCAAATCAGTGTCAGGGAAGTACGACGTGATGAATGATGTCATGTCGATGGGTCTGCATAGATTGTGGAAACGCTTTGCAGTCGATTTGCTGGCACCGCGGGCGGGTGAACACATCCTCGATCTGGCCGGCGGTACGGGCGATTTAACTAGGTTGATTGTCAATCGGGTGGATGGCGATGGGCATTTCATTCTTGCCGATATTAACTCAGAGATGTTGTCGCGGGGTCGGGAGCAGTTATTAGACCGAGGCATTGCACAGGCACAGTTCGTGCGCGCCAACGCCGAAAGTCTGCCATTTGCGAAATCGAGTCTGGATGCTGTGATCATCGGATTCGGCTTGCGTAATGTTAGCGACAAGGCACGGGCGCTCCGATCCATGCTTGAGGTGTTGAAACCCGGTGGCCGGGCGTTGGTACTGGAGTTTTCGAGACTCTGTATGCCACAACTACAGGGCTTTTATGACGCCTATTCGTTCAAGTTCATACCAGCGGTCGGTAAGCTAATCGCCAACGATAGAGATAGCTACGAGTATCTGGTGGAGTCGATCCGCATGCATCCGGATCAGGAGGCCTTGAAGGCATTGATGATCGATGCCGGATTCGAGCGCGTCGACTACCACAATCTGGCGGCCGGTGTGGTAGCCATCCATAAGGGTTACCGTCTTTGAAAGATAGTATTTTTCCGCTGCTATCAAGATCTGTGTCACAGCTGCTGCGTTACGACACGAACGGTGCAACCGCGGTGCAAGTGCTAGATGGTCGTGTAATCGCAATCGAGCTACTGGATCTTGATAAGATTTTTTATGTCTTTCCAGAACGGCAAGGTCTCCGTGTTGCGGACCAATCGGATTTGCCGCCCGACGTGCATATTACCGGGGCGCCGCTGGATTTGTTTTCACTTGGGAGGCACGGCGATGTTACGACGCCGGGGGCGGTAGAGATCAAGGGCGATCTGGCTGTCGCGCAGCAGATACAGACTCTATTCGCCGAATTGGATATCGACTGGGAAGAACTGCTAGCGGCATTCACTGGCGACTTTCTGGCGCGAAAGATCTCGGTACTCGCCGCGGATGTTGCGGATTGGAGGAGAGATACAGAGCGAAGTCTCTCGGCCGACGTTTCCGATTATCTGCGCTACGAGCAGCGACTGGTACCGCGTGAGGACGAGGTGACTGGCTTTTACGCGGATCTCCAGCGGCTTCGCGGCAGAGTTGCCCGCCTCGAGCAACGTGTCCAGCATTTACGCGAAGTCCAATGATCACACCCGGTCAGCTTTTTAGAGTTATCGCAATCCAGCGAACGCTGATTCGGCATGGCGTTGACGAAATGTTACTTGCCACGCCGCTGCTCCAGTCCATTAAATTCGTTTTGCGCCTGTTACCATGGAACTGGATGCGGGCTGAGTACGCACCCAGAGCCCAACGGATCCGTAATGTCCTCGAAGATCTTGGACCCATCTTCGTAAAGTCGGGCCAACTACTTTCGACTCGCCGAGATCTTTTACCTGACGATGTCGCGGAAGAACTCGCGAAGTTAACTGATTCCGTCCCACCGTTTCCGGGCGATGTCGCCGAGAATATTGTTGAACGGGCGTACGGTAAAGAGATTGGCGAGGTTTTCGCCCAATTCGACGTCCAACCACTAGCCTCTGCATCGATTGCCCAGGTCCATCGTGCGACGCTGCTGGATGGGCGAGAGGTCATCGTCAAGGTCGTGCGCCCGAACATTCGTAAAACGATCCAGAGCGATTTAGGCCTGCTGCATATCCTTGCTAGAACTGCGGAGAAATATTCAATGCATGGCCGGCGACTGCGGCCTACCGGTGTGGTTGCAGAGTTGCAGAAAACAATGCTAGACGAGTTGGATCTGTTACGTGAAGCTGCCAATGCGGCGCAGCTTAAACGGAACTTTATTGATTCGGAAAAGATGTACCTACCGGAAATAAACTGGGAGCTGACCCGCAACAATGTCATGGTCATGGAGCGGATAAGTGGTATTCGAATCGATGACCGGGAGGCGCTGGTGGCGGCAGGCGCAGATCTCCAGCGTCTTGCCGAAGCTGGCGTCGATCTATTTTTTACACAAGTTTTCCGAGATCATTTCTTTCATGCGGACATGCATCCTGGAAATCTGTTTGTCGTGCCTGGAAAGAACGGTGGACCACATCGATATGCGCCGGTCGATTTCGGTATTATGGGTTCGCTCAGTGATTACGATCAGCGCTATCTCGCTAATAATTTTATCGCTTTTATGAATCGCGACTACCGTCGCGTCGCCGAGTTGCACGTCGAGTCAGGCTGGGTTCCGAAAGATACTCGTGTCGATGATTTCGAGTTTGCGATACGCACCGTATGTGAGCCGATGTTTGACCGGCCGATAAAGGAAGTTTCGTTCGGTCGTTTGTTGTTGGGTTTGTTCCAGACAGCGCAGCGTTTCCATATGAAAATTCTTCCCCAACTTTTGTTGTTGCAAAAGACGCTGGTCAACATAGAGGGAGTGGCACGGCAATTGCACCCGGAGCTTGATATCTGGGTTGCCGCGCGGCCGGCGCTCGATCGGTGGATGCAAGATCGGGTAAGTGTGAAACGGCTATGGGGCTCGACCCGTGAGCGCATGATGATATGGGCAGACCGGATGCCGGAACTACCTGGTCTGGTGCTGGAGACGCTGGATAAGGCTAACAGCGGAGAGCTTGAGTTTCAGACTAAAAGTGGTGGGTTTACGCAGTTGCGCGCCGAAATGACACGCGGATTTAGACGCATCATCTTTGCGATTATAGGTACAGGGTGTGTCATTGGTGCGGCAGTGTTGCTGTCACCGGGAGCGGCAAGTGTCGCTACAATGACCAGCGCACCGATTCCGATATGGTTGTTGGCGGCGGGAGGATTTGTGCTACTCGGTGCTGCATTACGTAAGTGATAGCGGTATCAGTTGCTGTAGCTTCCATATTCTCGTATCAAAAGCGCCGACATTTTCAGTGCGCGTTCGATCTCCTCGACTGTCAACTCTTGTTCCAGAAGCTCCAGGCTGTGTCTAGCGGGCTGATGACCACCCATAGCGCTGAGATCGAACCAGGCATACGCGGCGACGCGATCCAAACCAACGAGCTTTCCTTGGTAGTACAGAATGCCTAGATTGTGCTGCGCGCCGGAATGACCCTGATCGGCGGCTTCGCGATACCACCGTAGTGCCTCCAGAGGATCGGTTAGAAGTCCTTTTCCCTGCAGAGCCATGGTGCCCAAGGTCACCTGGGCTTCTGCATTACCGCGTTCTGCGGCGCCTCGGAACCAGATCGCCGCTTGCCCCGGATTGTGTAGCCCAGAGTTGCTAGCAAAGTATATGAGACCGAGATTCAGCATGGCGTCAGCGTGGCCGCGGTTCGCCGCTTTGGTAAACCAGTGTATTGCCTCATCTGTGTTCGCTTCGACGCCCAGTCCATCTAACGACATGACTCCGATGTTGTACTGAGCACCCAGTACCCCTTGCTCGGCGGATAGACTGAACAGCTCGTGTGCTTTAGGCAGATCTTGCAGAACTCCATCACCGTTGAAGTAGAGTAGACCTAGGTGGAACTGGGCATCACGATCACCGCGCTCGGCGGCTCTGCGCATCCATTCGGCGGCTAGGGTCGGTTCTATATCCACGCCGTAGCCGCGTAGATGCATCATGGCAATATTGTATGCGGCAGCGCGCAAGCCGCTTCGCTCTGCACGTAGGAACCAGCGCATCGCTTGTTCATAATCCTGCGCGACGCCCAACCCACGCAAGTACATTATGCCGATGTTATTGATGGCGATAGCGTCACCTTTGTGTGCTCGGTTTGTGTATTCCTTAAGGGCGCGTGCGTATTCGCCGATTTTGTAATTTTCCAGGGCTGGATCGGGATCCGCGAGCGTGTACGTGCTGGTAAGGATGAAGATGACCGCGTAGAGCAGTATCGACCATTGCCGAGACATCAAGTTTCCGTGTTTCTGCGGTTCTTCAATTCTAGGATTGCACTTGTGCTCGCGTAGGTCGACACCATATAAGGGACGATATAAGTGAGGCAGAACTTGAGCAGATGCAGAGCGTCGAGATCACCCCAAATTAGCGTATCACCGTGATTGATAAGAAACAGTATAGTGCCCACGACGGCGCTTACTGTCGCCGCGCGCCTGACGACGCTGCGGCTCAAAGCTATCTGCATCCACGTACCCATGGCCGGAAGCGATCTATCGAACAGATACTCGCATCAGCGCGACTGGCTTCGTCTGATGGTCGGTATGCTTGCGAGCATTGATAAGTTCGCGGACTGCGATCAAGCTTACATCGTAGTTCTGCAGTCGTGTAAGTACCTCGATTAGAACGTTAAGCGTTAACACGTCCTTACCGTGCCGCGCGGCCTCAGCTGAAAGGTTCGAGGTGTTGGGTGCGTGAGGGAGGAACGAGTATGCCAGTGGTCCAGGCAAGTCGAGTGCTTGGTAACCCTCGCTTAACCCATAACCCATGTCATCGATAATGATTGCGATTACCGCTTCATCGGCATACGCGTGTACCGTACTCAGTACTGCGGCGTAGGAAATGAAAGCATAAATGCTCGGAAGTTGATAGCGTGACAGCATCTTGTAACTTAATCAGATCGCGTCTGTAGCAAGACCAGACCCTTGAGCAAATTGAGCGCTTCATGCAGCGCATAGTCTTCTTCGACAAGCGGGCGTTTGGATGGACTGTCCGAGGCTCGCGATAATTTTTCGACGGACGTTTCATTGATCAGATGGTCGGAAAGATCTTCTTCTTTTACGAAATTGTTTCCCGAATTGACTGCTGAAACCGTCACTTTATCGACTAGGATGTCAGGATTTATTCCCTCCGCTTGAATGGAGCGCCCGGATGGGGTGTAGTAACGTGCCGTAGTTAACTTCAGGGCTGCTTGATCGTTTACCGGAACGATCGTTTGGACTGAGCCCTTGCCAAAGGTTTTCCTACCCATGATCACCGCGCGTTTATGATCTTGCAGAGCCCCCGCGACGATCTCAGAAGCAGACGCTGAGCCTTCATTAACAAGGACTACCATGGGGGCGCTATTCAGAAGATCATCATTCTTCGCTTCGAATCTGAGTTCCGAATCTTTGCCACGACCTTCGGTATAAACTATCAAGCCCTCAGCCAGAAATGCATCGGTAACGGTGACCGCAGATCCCAATATGCCGCCGGGATTGTTGCGCAGATCAAGGATCGCGCCGCGAAGAGTTTCTTGCTCCTGGAGCGTACTAATTGCGGTTCGCAATTCATCCCCTGTGTGTATTTGAAATTGGGAGACACGAAGGTATCCGATCCCGGGTTCCAGTATTCGATTGCGCACGCTTTTGACCCGAATAATATCGCGTGTGACGGTGATGCGAAGAGGACCCTCCGTTCCTTTTCTGGCGATTGTAAGAACAATATCGGTGCCGGGCGCGCCTCGCATTTCCTTCACGGCGTCGTTCAAGCTGAGGCCTTTTACCGGCGTATCGTTCAGGCGCAGAATGAGATCTCCAGCCTCCACGCCGGCGTGTTTGGCCGGCGTGTCGTCGATGGGTGCGATCACTCGTATAAAACCGTCTTCCATACCTACTTCGATGCCCAGGCCGCCGAATTCGCCGCTGGTGCCTTCCTGAAGTTCACGATAGGCATCCGCATCGAGGAAAGCGGAGTGAGGATCAAGTCCCGCCAGCATCCCACGAATGGCGTTCTGCAACAGATCCTGATCGCTGATCTGTTCGACATAGCTTCGTTTGATATTTCCGAATGCCTGCACGAATGTTTGTAACTCCGTAAGTGGGATCGGTTCAGCCTCTGCTTCTGCCGGTATCGCCACATCCGTTTCGTTTGGATTTGCTTCGCCCCATGATTGCCCTGCAGCCACGGTGATTATGAACGTAGCGGCTAAGACACGACTGGTTTTGCTGAATGTTTTCACATGTTGCCTCCGGAGCTTAAAATGCAGACGTGCGGCAGGCGGTGACGTACTTTAAGAATACTCGTCGCCGATGTCATCTGACAAGCAACGCCTCGTTAATTGCACTAGCCGTCCTTTGTCTGGCACCAGCGCGCCGGGTCCTGTGGGATCCCTTCGTGTCTTACCTCGAAATACAGGGCGTTAACGTTGCGGCCGCCACTATCACCTACGCCAGCAATGATTTCGTTGACGACTACCCAGTCACCGACATCCTTGAAAAGTGTTTGATTGTGTCCATATAGACTCATATATCCAAGACCGTGGTCGATAATTAACAACAGACCTAAATGTTGAAACCAGTCGGCAAAAATAACCCGGCCGCCGCTGATAGCACGAACTGTTGTGCCGGCCGGTGCTTCCAGGACCACGCCCTGCCAGGTGAAGGCCTTGTCGTCACGCACAGTGCCGAAGGTGCGGGTGATCTTGCCGTCGACTGGCCAGTTCAATTGTTGCACCAAATCGGCAAACGGTCGGGCATCGGGTTGCGGTGGTGGACCTGTGGAAATCGCCTCCCCGAGCTCGTCAATAAGCGCCGTCAGTCTCTTTTCGTCGCCTTTAAGCTTTTCTAGGATCCCGCGCTGCTCTACGATCCGCGACTGTAGCGTCGCCACAATGGTTGCGCGTTCCTCTCTAGCGGTTTGGAATTGCTGCAGTCTTGAGTCTGTTTCGGCTTTGAGTTCTGCTAGGTTTGCGCTCTCGAGTTTGATTGTTCTTTTCAGAACATCCAGTTCTTCGAGCTTTGCGGCAGCTCGCGAGATCCGGATGGAACGAGCTCGCCCGAAGTACTCGTGGTACCGCAGAACTCGCCCGATGCGCACAGGGTCTTCCTGATTAAGTAACAGTTTCAGGCGTTCGCTGTGACCCGACATATAGGCTAGACGTAGTTGTCGGGCCAACGCTGCTTTGTGCGTCCTTATTGCGTTCTCGCGGCTAAACTGTTCAGCGCGTAAATCGTTGAGCATGTTTGTCATGACATTCATCTTTGCATCGAGATTCGTCAAGAGCCGAAGTGTCTCAGCGACTTCGAGCTCCCATCTGCGCAGGCCCGTTTGGGCTTCATCGAGATAAGCGTGATCGTCCTTAAGCGCTGACTCGATGTTGCCGATGCGTTGGCGCAGTCCGGCTAGTTCGGAGCTTTGCTGTTTGGCTTCACTAGTTGTGGGTGCAGCGTTTGTTTGGAATACGAGGAAAACGTAAAGCGAAATGAGAAAGAAAGTTAATGCAAACGGGGAATAGTGATTCACTACGGAGCAGATACGGGTTGCCGAGAATTCGCGCCGCGCGGGTCTCGATCACCGCTGATCTGTAACAGAGGGCGGCCTGTCATTTCCGCCGGCTGGCTCAACCCCATTATCATCAAAAGGGTCGGTGAGATGTCTGCTAATGTTCCGCCGCTT
>CAZBOQ010000111.1:0-5444 GCA_964493555.1 uncultured Gammaproteobacteria bacterium
CATGTCTGCCGACCGCGACACCCTAGAGATCATTGGGCTTTAGCGCCTGTCCGATCTCCCTTTGGCGCGAGCCGAAGGCGGCCTTGGTCTTGTCTTTTTGGAATCGGTCCTGATTAAATAGATGTCCGCCGGTGACGCCCATATAGCTTTGCGTGTCCTCGCCTTCGATCATGCCAAACAAATAAACCGCCGGGTGTGTGGTGATGTAACGGCCGAGTGTGCCGCTAGAATTCGCCAATCCGTCGGGGTGAGCGCCATTTGCCGAGTTCAGCATAATGCGAACGTTCTCGACCGTGAATGCTGCCAGAATCACCATCTCCGCGGCCTGGGTTTGTTTGCTTCCGTCGGCGTCAACATATTCAACCCCCGTAGCACGGTCGCCTTTGGCATTGGTGAGGACGCGGGTGACATGACTATCCGCCTGCATTACCGCGCCTGCTTTGGTTGCTCGTGGGAAATACTCGACCATGGGGTTGGTCAGTGCCCCGGTGGGACAGCCAGCATCGCACCAACCGTCCCAGATACATGGTTGTCGCCCCTTGTAGGGCTTAGTCAAGATCGCGAGGGGCATCGGCGAGGTGTGCATATCAAGCGCTGCAAAACCCTTTGCCATGAGCTCATGTTGTCTGAAGGTGGTCACCGGCGGTTGCGGATACGGGGCGCCCGGTGGCCGCCAGATCTCGAGTTCGGCATCGCCAGACATGCCCACGTCGGTTTGTACCTCATCGTAGTGCGGTCTGAGTTCCTCGTATTCCATTGGCCAGTCTAGCGCCCGGCCGTAAGTGCTCTTCATTTTAAAGTCTTCTACATGGTAACGCGGCCAAATCCCGTAGTGGTGCATGGCGGCGCCGCCGAATCCGCGGCCTGCATTTACATTGAACCAGATTCGGTTGGGTCCCGATTCGAGTACGTGCGGCGTCGACCATTTCAGTCTACGTGCCCAAATTTGTGAGCTGTACAGATCAGTTAGCTTCCGCGCTGGGCCGCTCTCAAGGACTAAAACACTTTTGCCGGCTTCTGCGAGTAGCGCGGCGAAAACGCTACTAGCCGCACCAGCACCGACAATGACTACATCATACTTTTCCGCAGTGGTCATAGTTACCAAGGCTCCGGCGGCAGTATGTGCGCCATATAAGGGACACCCAAGGCGGCAAAACCTTCAACGGTACCGTAGACCACATCGACCGCGTCGCTTCGGAATAGGGTATAGACAAATGGTGCGGGTGGTGCCCCATTCGGCCATTGTGGTGGGTTGGTCTCGAGCATCGAGCCCGCCAGTGCTTCACCGGCGTCGACATCGAGTTGCGCAAAGCCTTTGTCGTGTATGGCGTATGCCAATTCATTTATTGCCGCGAGTCCGCCTCGATAGAAGTTGCGATAGGGCGGTTCGACGCCGAGCATACGTGCTAGTAATAGTGCATCATGCGGGCTGGTTCCGAGCTGCTGGTCGACGAAGTTCACCACACCGGATTTTGCGGCGCCAGGCACTAGTGTGTCGCCGAATGCTGCGAGTATGGCTGCTTCACCGTCGTTCAGCACCGTCAATGGGATTCCGCGGGCGTGTGCTTGGCGCGGGGTCAGCATAAGTGTAGTGCCACCGCACGTGAAGGCCAGTGCACCGGCGGCTCCTCCTTTGAGGAAGTCTCTACGTTCTGTCGTCATATGGAGATCCCGGTCGGCACACGTCTTTTGACGGTCGCACTGATACAAGGTTTTGTCAACAAATCTTGGGAAGCCTAGGAGGATAGTTCATTTCTTACGATACAGTCCCTTGAACAGGTCGTGTACTGCCGGCAGAGACAATCGTCGAATGATGTCGATGGTTCGTTTCAGAAGACCCGCCTTGCTCTATGACGTTAGCAAATGGCGTTTCAATCCACTGCCAAGGCCTGTCCTAAAGTAGGACCGATTTCGCGGTTTAAGACCAGGTTCGCTTGTGGATCATGTTCAGTCGGATCGCGATTGAGAATGATGAGGCGAGCACCGTTCTGGCGGGCTATGGCGGGTAGTGCCGCGGCAGGATACACCACCAGGGAGGACCCGATCACCAGAAATACGTCGCAGTCCAGCGCATGCTGTTCGGCTCGCCGCATCTTGTCCATTGGCATTGTTTGGCCGAAGGAAATAGTAGCCGTTTTTATTATCCCGCCGCACTGCTCGCACAGTGGTAGTGTTTCATCGCACTGAAAGGCAGTCAGGATAGGTTCGAGCTCATAACGGGTTGCGCAGGTCAAACAATTCGCGTACGTACTGTTGCCGTGTAGTTCGATAATCCTGTCGTCTGCGATACCTGAAGCCTGATGAAGTCCGTCAATGTTTTGGGTTAAAACGTAGGCATTTAAATTCTCGACTAGTTTAGCGACGGCGCGATGGCCTCGGTTAGGTACGGCAGCGTTCATGTCCTGGTCCATGATGAGTTTGCGTCGCCACGACTCGCGCCGGGCGTCAGGGGAAGCGAGAAATTCGGAATATTCGATTGGGACCAATTTCGACCAGAGGCCATCGGGGCTACGAAAATCCGGGATCCCGGATTCCGTGCTGAGCCCGGCACCGGTGAAAATCACCAGGTGTTCGCTTTCGTATAGCGTGGTAGCTAAATACTCGATTTCGCTCGCCATTACAGTGGCCCTCCGTCCGATTCCCAGCGTATTGTATGTTAGATTATGAGCAGCATTAGGGCACACGCTTTGCCATGGATCGAACCGAACGATTTTACAAAATCATCCAGTTATTAAATAACCGGCGCGTGGTTAGTCGCGATGAGTTTATTGCCGAACTCGAAATATCCTTGGCGACCTTTAAGCGCGATCTCGAATATCTTCGTGATCGCCTCTACGCACCGATCCTGTGGGATCGCGATTTGGGTGGATATCGGCTCGATGCCGACGCTGATGAACAAGGTTCGTTCCAGCTGCCTGGTCTGTGGTTCAACGAATCAGAGATCCGCGCATTGTTGATCATGGAACATTTGCTCGAGAACCTTCAGCCTGGCCTATTGAAAAGTCATATCGGGCCGCTAAAACAGCAAATCCGGTCGCTATTGGAACAAGGTGACCACTCGGTAGAGGAGATCATGGATCGCATTCGAGTGTTGCCGATGGCGGCGCGTGATATTCAAACAGAAAGATTCGAACGGATCGCCTCGGCCCTGCTGGGACGGAAACGCTTACGGATTACCCATTATAGCCGCGCCAGTGATACGAGTAGCGAGCGAGAGATATCACCACAGCGACTAGTGCACTACCGTGATAACTGGTACCTAGATGCATGGTGTCATTGGCGTAATGCGTTACGGACCTTCGCAGTAGATGCCGTGTTACACGTGGTGGCGGTACAAGAAACAGCGAAGACCGTTACTAACCGTACCCTGGATCGCGAGCTTGGGGCAGGTTACGGAATCTTTGCTGGCAGCGACATTCAGACAGCGGTCTTGCGATTTGCTGCTACGCGCGCTCGTTGGGTGGCACATGAACGATGGCACTCCGAACAACGTGGGCAATTCGAGTTCGATGGCTCTTATCTAATGCAGATTCCGTTCAGCGATCCACGCGAACTTATTATGGATATTCTTCGTTATGGCAGTGATGTGGAGGTCGTGAGGCCGGAGGCGTTGCGTAAACAAGTCATGGCGGAACTGGCTCAGTCAATGGAACGCTACTCGTAAGAATTGCCTTTCGTTTCCTGCTATCGATGTCAATCCCACTGATCAATATCAGTATGGTGATCAAGATCCAAGCACCGACCCCTACAAAATGCTCCCGCAGCGCCGAGGGCTGGGTGTGGGGGGTGTCGGGGGGACGAGGAGGCGCCGCCGGAGGATGCTGCGGGAGCGTAAGGGTGAGCTGGCTTTCGTTTTTCACGGTGGTGGTCATTAGCGGGTTGGGGCGATTACGCATTGGGATTCTTCATGCATCATGGGTGTTACTATGCGCCTAGCGATAGCTCATGACGTGAGCCTTGGAATACTAAAGCGAGTGTTGGTTGCGGTGCTCGTAGTGGTTACGATGGCGCGCGCTGGCGAGACCCTTTTTGCAGAGGAGTATCGCTACCAGTGGTCGGAGATCAGCAGTGAGGAGTTAGTCGGTCACTTCCGCGATCTGGTGCGCATCAGTGATGTAGACGGCAAGGTCCACGTCGGTATGTTAGTCGACTTGCTGGGACGTAAGGCTCGCTTGCAAAGGGCGCGGAGCGACGGCGGTGAGGTGATGCAGATTGATTTGGATTCGGTAAGTAGTGTCGAGGTTTTAGAGCGTATTCTGAGATAAGCGGTACCACAGCCTCGTTGCTAGCTGAGCGGTCCATATTTAGTGGAGCTGTTGGAGTTATCACATCCTCTGCGGACACCGAGGACGCAGTTTCCGGTCAATACTGTGCTTATAGCATGCACGAGTATTTGAGCCGTAGACTGGTGCTGACCGTACCACGGTCCGGAATCGACCAGGTTTTGCCTCGCCGACGGTTACTACCTACTGGTCTGCGTGGAGGCGAACCTGCCGTGTTGTTGAGGGTTATCTCGGTGCAGGTATTTGATGGGGGGGCTAGTGTTTGGAGTTGCCACCGAACACGCCGAAAGGGTACTCCAGTTAAAATGCTATTTTTTTTGTCGCGGTGCCCAGCTCGAAGGTGCCCCAATCCCGCTCCTAGCGTTCAGCTCTGCCGCAAGTTGTGAGGCGGATTCCTCGATCTGTTTCTGCGGGCCTGGGCGCGATCCCGTGATCGGCGCGTATCCACCCTCGATGACGTACCGGTACCAAGTACGGCCCTTACCCCCTTCCGGAATATCCGTTTTCTGTACGGTGGTGACATAATAGTTGACATTGCGGATACCTTTTTTTAGCGGTTCGGTATTACTTTTGGCCTGTAACATATTATTTTCTCTAGTTTTCTAGTTGTCGGGCAAATGATCCAGAGACGCCGCAAGTGGCTTTAACCCGAGGCGTCTGGTAGCACACTCGAATTCTGTCTATGCACCGTTTTGGTGCAGCAGTACTAGGAGAGAATCGGCTGGGTTCCTGTACAGCGGCAACTGAACTGGGCGAGGTGTGAATTATACCACAGCCTTAGAGCGTTTTCCTTGTTGTGCCATGGTAACAAAGGCTAGGTTTAGGTTACGCTATTTTTTCCTAAAAAATACACAAGTTATTGAATTGATTTAATTTGTTTTGTTTGCATAGAGACTCGGAAGGCGTAAACCTCCGTACACGTGCCAGTTAATAATGCCGTGGGGATCGTCAAGCTGTACTTCCCATAATACAGTCGGTGGTGCGCTGGCTGTGTACTCTCTAATGCGCGCGTGATGATTAATCTCGGACCAGTGGCGCTTGTTGAAGTCGTGCTGATTGTAAGTTAAGGGATAACTGTCTTGATCGAAGCAAACTGAATCGATCATCAGTATATTGCGGGTACGGGGCAGTCGGTGCGCATCGCCCATGAACGGAGCATGA
>CAZBOQ010000112.1:0-4330 GCA_964493555.1 uncultured Gammaproteobacteria bacterium
TCGTGCATAGAATGAGCAATGTCTCGGCGGCACGCCTGTCAAGCCTGAATTGGCCGGCAACTTCCTCGATTGTAGCGGGTCGCTCGGCAAGCCATGGGAAGAGCTTCAGATCGAGTGCAACCAGGAACCCCTGACCGCCCATCACACCCCCAATGATGTCCCACAACCGGCGTTCGTCAGTAGTCGGGCGGGGCAGCCTGAGGCTATCGGCCTTGGTCATCGGTTCCTTAACGTTGCCGGTTCACCCCAATTCTAGCACCGTCAAAGCAGGTAAGGGCACGGCCCCACGAGCAGGCGCCCAGGGATTTTTGCGGTAACATACAAGCGGAACACTATGTCTCAATGCCAACTCGGCGGAAGGAGATAGCGATGGCAATGACAGGCTTACTCAGGCTCGGAGAAGTTGGCATACGCGTGCTGGACATAGAGGAAGCTCAACGCCATTACGATGAGTATCTGGGCTTACATCAGACAATGAAGGACACCGAGGGTCGCCTTTATTTCAAAACCTGGGACGAACACGATCATCATTGCTTGGTAGTGCGCCAGGCTGACCGCCCTGGGATCGATTATTTCGCTTTTAAAGTAGCAAGCGACGCGACTCTGGATGAATTGGAACCGAAGATTAGGGACTTCGGTCTCGATGTGAAACACATCGACGCGGGAGTTTTTCCAAAAAGCGGCCGCAGGATCCAGTTCGAACTTGCAACAGGGCACACCATGCAGTTGTACGCCGAAAAAGAACAACTCGGCAACAACATGCCGACCCGTAACCCCGGCACCATCCCCGACGAAGGCGTGATACGGGGTCTCCGGATTATCCGACTGGACCATGTTCTGTTAGGCGGCGTCGACGTCGAAGAGCCGGCGCGCTTGTTCCGGGAGGTATTCGGTTTCACCGAGAGCGAGAAACTGATTGATGCGGATTCGGAAGAATCGCTGGTGGTATTCTTGAGCGGCTCGACCAAACCGCACGACGTTGCGTTCGTAAAAACACCGGACCAAAACAAACTGCATCACATCTCCTTCTTGATCGAATCGGTCAATGATGTCTACCATGCAGCAGACGTGATCGGCAAATACCGGATCCCGGTGGACGTCGGTCCTACGCGCCACGGTTTGACCCGCGGCGCGACGATCTATTTCTTTGACCCCTCCGGAAACCGCAACGAGGTGTTCTGCGGCGGCTATGTATACTACCCGGATAATCCAACGCTCATCTGGGATACTTCCGAAGTCGGGCCGGCCACCTTTGCCCACGATAATTTGCCGCGCGATAGTTTCATGAACGTCCTGACCTAAAACTGCGAGAAGCTAATCCGAGCGCGTCCGATATGAGTGTTACACGAGAAAGTATGGAAGCCGCCATCCGTGGCTATTTCGACGCCTGCAACGAAGCGGACGCAGCGAAGATGATGTCTTTTTTCACGACTGATGCCGTACATCTTTTCCCCGAAGGGACGGCCTTTGGTGCCCTACGCGGCGCGCGCGCAATCGCGGATTGCTGGGTACTCTGTGTCCGGGAGTTCGGATCCTGGTGGACCGTCGACCGGGTAATTGTCGATCCTGAGCGTCGCGAGGCAGTCATCGAATGGACACATTTCAAAACAAAACTTGGAGGGTACCTCCGCGGGGACGAGTGGTACCGCTTCGATAAAGACGGCCTCATCTGCGAGATTAAAGCCTACTATGCCTGTCCAACAGTCGATGGCGGCGCGCGATATGAAATAGGAGGTTTCGATTACAAGGCACTTGGGTATCCACTAACAGCACCCCAAGAGGCGTTTGACCCTGCTCGTGGTTCCGGCCACTAGAGATGACAGTAATCGCCCGGCTGCTAATGAACCTTCCAGAGTCCAAGCATGACGCGTGACACCTCGGAGTGGCGTTCACGTTATCCGGAACTAGGAACGGATCCGCTCTCTATCGAGCCCATCGTATCCAGTGAGTTGTTCGAAATCGAGCGGGAGCGCATTTTCAAATGCGTCTGGCACAAAGTCGGCCGAGTCGAAGAGATCTCGGAGCCGGGTTGTTTCAAAGTCAAGCGTATCGACTTCGCGCAGACCTCGGTGATCCTGTTCCGCGGGAAGGACGATGGTATTCGTGCGTTTCACAATGTCTGTCCCCATCGGGGAAATCAAGTTATCCCTCAAGTCGACAACGAAACGTTCGGGAAAGCCCGTGGCGACTACGTCACTTGCCGGTTTCACGGCTGGGTATTCGATACCAAAGGCGAGGTCCGGGACGTACCGTCGCTGGAAAAATTTCCACCTTATTTCGAGCAATGCGACTACGGTTTAAAGCCGGTAGCCTGCGACGTGTGGGAGGGCTTTATTTTCATTAACCTCGCCCCCGAACCGCGACAGAGCCTGCTTGAATACCTCGACGGTATGGCAACCCATTTCTCTGGCTGGCCATACCACGAAGGCACGGCGCACTACCGCTACTCATCTGTGTTCAACTGCAACTGGAAGATCGCGCTGAACGCATTTACCGAGGCGTATCACGTAGAGACGATTCACGCGAACACGCTACCCTGGTACGCCAAGATCGATCAGGAGAATCTGACGTTCTATGGCCCACATCGGACCTCGGGGTTGCACTTGAGAATAGTCGAAGGTGCCGAGATCCCGGCACCAGCACCTGTTGATGGCTTAGCGCTCAGGATCATGCAGAGCTCACCGCATCAGTGTTTCGATGCAGACAAACTGCCACCAAAAATAAATCCGAAGCGACGAGAGAACTTCTTATTCGAACTGCCGACTTTTTTTCCGAATTTTATGATCCATGTGTACTCCGGTGGCGGCGGCGATCCGGGCATGCTTTTCTTCACCCATCAGTTCTGGCCGCTAGCAGTGGACAGAACATTGTGGGAGACGACGCGGTACTGGCGCGCAGCAACGAATGCAAGTGAATACTTCGCGACAGCATACGCCAATGCCATCCACCGCATCGCGCAGCTCGAGGACACCGCTACCATGGAGGACACGTTCGCCGGCCTACAGACCGGCGTCATCGATCTTATGCCGCTTATGGATGACGAAGTGATGTTGCGCCATCAGGATCTCGTATGGCGCGAGTATATGGGTCTTGAATGAACATCGACATGGCTGAACCGAACAGTTTACCCACCAAATTTCAGGATCTCGAACCGTTCGTTGAGAAGTGGTCGTTCGACACTGAAAACAAACGAACCACCAAACGGTGGGCCGCAACAGCGGACGATTTTCAGAAGTTTTATGACGCGATGGTGCCGCGAATAGAAGAGATACTTGCGTATTTAGATGGCTACCCAATCGACGATTTGCCGGACGAGGTTCTACCGCTCTTTCATCTCTCACTGGCACTCGCCGAAGTGGCACCCCACGTCGAGTTTTATAAAGGTGCCGCCAAGGTTCCGTACAGCTTTGATGCGCGGCGAATGATTGCAACCCGTGGCGATGCGCCCGATCCCAACCATTCATTGACGCCTGCGGAGTTAGCAGCGCATAAGCCGCAAGCACCGTAGTTACGAAACCGCAATCACAGGAATGTATCGAATCCTTGATCAGTTGCGTTTCCCCTCTTATGCTCCTTTCAGTTCATGTGAAACATGGTGCGCTCTGACAACTGCATGGGAATGGCGCGGCGTTGCATAGAAAGTATGCGCTTAGGAGCACGGCAGTCGTTAGAGTTGGGGTATGAGCATTCGGCATTTCAGTTCGTCTCGCTACCCATGACAGATATGACCTGCGCTAGAATCAACTGAGCATGGTTGCCGAATTCAAACAGCCTCAAACACTCGATGAGGCACTAGCACTGCTTGCCCAGCACGGCGACGAAGCCAAGGTTCTGGCAGGCGGTACTGACCTCATGCAACAGCTTGCGCATAAGCAGCTCTCACCTGGTGTGCTCGTGCACATCGAAGGGATCAGCGAACTCTCCGGCATCTCATCCAATCGTAGCCTGAAGATCGGCACGCTTACCTCTCACCGTAACCTTGCCACATCAAAGAAACTCGAGAAACATTTCGAAAGCTTACGCGGCGCTGCAAACCTGGTCGGCGGCTGGCAAACCCAGATCGCGGGCACCTTGGGCGGTAATATTTGTAATGCGTCACCCGCGGCCGATCTGGCGGCCCCGTTACTGATACATGACGCACATCTTACGCTTCAAAGCGAGAGCCGAGGAGAACGAACGCTAGCCGTCAACGAATTTCTGCAGGGGCGCCGACAGACAGCACGCGCGCCCGACGAACTCGTTACTCATTTTCAAATCGAAGCGCCACCCCCATCCTCGCACGACCTCTATTTGAAAGTAGGCCGTCGCGGCGCTACCGAAGTCGCTATCG
>CAZBOQ010000113.1:0-13268 GCA_964493555.1 uncultured Gammaproteobacteria bacterium
ACCGTTGGTGGAGCGCGGTAACATACCGTATTCCGCTGTTACCCAGCCGCTGCCTTTGCCGCGTAAAAACCCTGGAACCTTCTCTTCGACGGTTGCGTTGCAGATAACGCAGGTGTCGCCATATTCGACCAATACCGAGCCTTCAGCGTGGCGCGTATAGCCGCTAGTGATCTTAATCTCACGAAGTTCGTCTACTGCTCGCCCGCTAGGCCTCATTGGTGAAGTCCCTCATACTTTGACTGTAGCGATTATAGCGACAACACACGGCTTGGTGGACAGTAGACCCACCCGCAACTACGTTTCGGATGCGGTAGACTGCCCCATTTCTAGAGGGTGGATATAAGTGATCCAGAGCATGACAGCATTTGTGCGCCAAGAGTGCGTGAAGGAATGGGGACGAGCTACCTGGGAAATCCGATCGGTGAACCACCGTTATCTAGACGTTTCGATGCGCCTCCCTGAAGAGCTACGCAGCCTTGAATCGAAGGCACGCGAAGCAATCGGAAAAAAGCTCACGCGTGGCAAAATCGACTGTATGTTGCATTTTGAGGCCAGTACAACAGGATCCGATAAACTTGGCGTGAACACTGAATTAGTGCAACAGGTGATTGACACTACACAGCAAATTGCAGAAATGATGAAGACCCCAGCTGAAGTCTCACCCATGGATATTATGCGTTGGCCGGGCGTACTTAAGGGATCTCATTCCGATCATGAGGCGGTGTCTGCCGAGTTGAAACTAACCCTTGACGAAGCATTGAAAAACCTCGTGAAGAACCGGGCACGTGAAGGAACCAAGCTAGCTGAACTTATCTCCACGCGGGTTGCCGAATCCCGCATCCATGCACGCCGTGTTCGCGAAATAGCGCCAAAGATCATTGAGGATTTGCAACGGCGCTTACGTACACGTCTCGGAGAACTTTCTGTCGAACCGGATGTGGGTAGACTAGAGCAGGAACTAGTTGTGTTGGCGAATAAGCTGGACGTTAGCGAGGAGCTGGATCGGCTCGAGACGCATTTGGAAGAGGTTGATCGCGTGTTGAACACCAAAGGAGTGATCGGCCGCCGATTGGATTTTCTGATGCAAGAACTCAACCGTGAAGCCAACACACTTGGTTCTAAATCGGCCCATGTTGATACCACCGGTGCCGTGGTAGAGCTGAAAGTACTGATCGAGCAAATGCGCGAGCAGATTCAGAACGTGGAGTAGCAACGTGGCACAGACTCTTTTCGTCGTCTCGGCACCCTCTGGCGCCGGCAAAACCAGTTTAGTCAGGGCGGTTGTCAAACGTCTCCACAGCCTCACGGTTTCTATCTCCCACACGACTCGTCCGCAACGCACCGGCGAAACCGATGGAGTCGACTACCATTTTATTGATATGCCTACTTTCGAGAAAATGGTCGCGGACGATCTCTTTCTGGAAAGCGCAAAAGTCTTCGATCACAGCTATGGCACTTCGCGACGGTGGGTCGAACAGCAACTGAGAGCTGGCGATGACGTAATGCTCGAGATCGACTGGCAGGGCGCGCAGCGGGTCCGCGCACAGCTCGGCGCGACAGTCGGTATATTCATATTCCCACCATCCATCAATGATCTGCGCGTACGCTTGGAAAAACGCGCCCGTGAGGACAGCGACGTAATCACCCGACGCATGGAAGAAGCAATGAATGAAATGCGCCACTACCGAGAATACGATTACCTTGTGGTCAATGACGATTTCGAGCGTGCCGTGGACGATATCACGGCGACAATTACAGCCATTCGCCGAGGGGAAGAACCGGCCCGAAGACCCCCACCAACCAGCCTTTTGAGGCTCCTGTAGGTCTCTAATATTAAACAGCATTTCGTTAGCCTAGCTGGCAGCTTCGGCACCGCTTTGCTATGATGCTAAGCCGTTTGGCAGACTTATAGTTGGTTTAGAGGAAAGCGTGATGGCAAGAGTTACTGTTGAAGACTGTATCGGCCACATCAATAGCCGCTTTGATTTGGTGCTACTTGCGAGCAAGAGAGCCCGTCAGCTTACGATGGGATCGGAACCGCTCGTCGACAGAGATGACGATAAACCGACGGTTATCGCGTTGCGTGAAGTTGCTGAAGGAAAAATGAACGATGAGGTTCTCGACGCGATCGAGGCGAAAGAGACCGAAGTGATCGAGAGTGAACTGGAAAGCTTGGTCAATAGTTTCGAACCACCAGCTAGCCCTTTAAGTTAGGCTCTTAAATTAAGACCCCAAAGGCTTAAGGCTTATTCCTCCCGCAGTCGCATCGAGACTGCTGACTCCACCCTGACGTCCTGGAGGACCGAAGGTGCTACAAATTGACGACATTTGTACGCAAACCAGTTCGTATCTGAACCCCAAACACGTCGGTCTCGTTCGGCGGGCGTATGAGTTTGGCGCCGTCGCACACGACGGACAGCAACGCATGTCCGGCGAACCTTATATCCAACATCCTCTGGAAGTAGCGAGCATCCTTGCGGAAATGCGTATGGATCATGAAACGCTCGCGGCTGCCATGTTGCATGATGTGATCGAAGACACCGAAACCGGCAAAGACACCATTAGTGACGAATTCGGTGATGACATCGCCGAGATCGTAGATGGTTTGAGCAAACTTACCCAAATGGAGTTCGACTCTTACGAGGACGCTCAAGCAGAGAATATACAGAAAATGTTAATGGCGATGGCCACCGACATACGTATCATCTTGGTAAAACTTGCCGATCGCCTGCATAACATGCGCACCCTCGACTATCTGGCACCGGAAAAGCGCCGGCGTATCGCCAGAGAAACACTGGATATCTACGCGCCCATCGCGCAACGGCTCGGCCTAAATATGATTCGGCTAGAACTGGAAGAACTTGGCTTCGCTGCATTACATCCAATGCGCCACCGAGTCATCAACGCGCAAGTAAAAAAAGCAGGTGGCAACCGCAAACAAATCGTCAACAAGATAAAAAATGCCATCCGCCGCAGAATGCGCCAAGAAAAAATACCTGCCGAAGTACAAGGCCGTGAAAAGCATCTATATAGTATTTACAAAAAAATGCGTACCAAACGGCTGAGTTTTGGCGAAGTCTTTGACGTATACGCGTTTCGTATCATTGTGGATAGTGCCGATACAGCCTACCGGGTTTTGGGCACGGTACACAGTCTTTACAAACCTCTACCTGGAAAATTCAAAGATTACGTCGCAATGCCCAAAGTTAACGGTTATCAATCTTTACATACCGTCATGTTTGGTCCCTTCGGCGTGCCCATCGAGGTACAGATACGAACGAAAGACATGGACGAAATCGCTGAAGCTGGTATCGCTGCCCATTGGCTGTATAAGTCAGACAAAGGTGTGGCTAAGCACGCCCACAGACGCGCCGGCGAGTGGCTCACGGGTCTTCTGGAAATGCAGCGCCAAGCGGGTAACTCGCAAGAATTCCTCGAACATTTCAAGATCGATCTTTTTCCGCACGAAGTGTACATATTCACGCCGAACGGCGACATTATGGAACTACCTCAAGGCGCAACCCCAGTAGATTTTGCCTACGCGATACACACCGATGTCGGAAACAGCTGCGTGGCCGCACGCGTTGAGCGAAAGCTGGCGCCGCTGCGCACGCCGCTGGAAACCGGACAAACGGTGGAGATCATCACTGCGCCCGGCGCGCACCCGAATCCCGCATGGCTGAACTTCGTAGCCACCAGTCGGGCACGATCACATATCCACCATTTCACCAAAAATCTGAAACGCGACGAAGCGCGGACTCTGGGTAGACGAATGCTGAACCGGGAGTTGGAGGCGTCAGGTGTCAATCTTGATTCCATTGATAAACGCTTTCGAAATAAAATTAGTGTAGAACTCAACCTAAGCAACTTCGACGACCTATTGGAAGAGATCGGACTCGGCAATCGCATGGCGCCGCTGGTCGCGCAAACCTTTGCACCCAGTGACACTAGTCAGAAAACGAAACATTCCGCACCGTTGCTTATCGAGGGTACCGAGGGAATGGTGGTGTCATTTCCGAAATGCTGCCACGCGATTCCGGGAGATCCGATAATCGGCCATCTGTCTGCGGGGCGCGGCTTAGTCATCCACCATCAATCCTGCCGTAACGTCAGCGAATTCCGGAATCAGCCGGAAAAATGGGTGGATGTTGCCTGGGCCAAACAAATAGAGACTCATTTCTCCGCAGAAATCCACGTCGAGGTGACTAACCAGCGCGGTGCGCTTGCCACTATCGCACAGGTCATTGCCGACGAACAGGCCAACATTGACGGACTACAGATGTCCGACCTCGATGACCGCTACGTGGCTTTCACATTTCTGGTCGACGTACGCGATCGCCAACACCTGGCAAATGTGATCCGAAAATTGCGGGGGTTGAAGCACGTCGCCAAGGTCTCACGAACTAAAGGTTAGCGTCTGCGCCTCTCTCCAACATACGGAGCGTTGACAATGGCAACGCGATTCTTGCCTAGCACCCGACTTCGCGGAGGTGATAGCTTTAAACGGAGCGTCGGATGGTTCTACCGGAGACCGTCGCTGCAAGGACGCGACATCCAAACCTTCAGGAACGTATTCACGACGTGTCGCTGGTAAGATTGTCCGATGGCCTCTCAGCACCGAGTATTCACACAACCTCCTTCGCAGTGATGAAACCCGAGGAAAAATGCGAATGACTGAGCCACGACGGTTCGCAGGTTAAAACCCGCTTCTAGATACGCCGTATGTAGCCCAATGCCTCCGCCGGACACACAAAAAACTTTTCTAGAGCAACCTGCTACGGTTTTGCGCGGCGTCGGTCCCAAGGTTGCGCAGCAGCTTCAACGCATCGGCGTTAGGACTATCAGAGATCTTCTGTTCCATTTGCCGTTTCGATACCAAGACCGTACGCGAATCGCTGCTATTGGCGCTCTGCGGCCGGGTGATGAGGCCTTAATCAGCGGTGAGATCGAACTTGCGCAAGTGCAGTATGGGCGCCGGCGGAGCCTCCTAGTGCGAATCAGCGACGGCACCGGCAGCCTTGTGCTCAGGTTTTTTCATTTTTCGCGGTTGCAACAGCAGCGGCTGCAGAAAGGCGTCCGGCTGCGTTGCTTTGGCGAAATCCGCCACGGTCTCAGCAAGATAGAAATGGTACATCCCGAATACTCTTTCATGGATGCACAAGCATCTATCAAAGCTGAGGAGCGTTTAACGCCGATTTATCCGGTCACTGACGGTTTGAACCAGGTTAGTTTGCGCAAAATGACTGATCAAGCTCTGTCGCACGCAGGCGAACTGGACGATCGTGCGTTGACTAGCCTGCTCCCAGATGATGCGGGGTTGCCGACACTCGCCGAGGCCATTCAATACGTGCACCGACCGCCACCCGATGCGGCAGTTGAGAAACTATTGCAGCATCAAGATGCCAACCAACATCGACTGATCATTGATGAGTTGCTTGCCCACCACCTGAGTCTTCGACGCGTACGTGAACGAGTTAAGACTCGAAAAGCACCGCAACTTACCGGCACCAAAGGACTGGCAGCAAAGCTAGAGGTCAACCTGCCATTCTCGCTTACTGGCGCACAACAACGCGTTCTCAACGAGATTCGCATTGATCTCCGTGCTGGACAACCGATGTTAAGGCTCTTGCAGGGCGATGTTGGTGCTGGCAAAACGGTAGTAGCTGCGCTCGCCAGCGCCGCTGCACTAACGGCGAAACAACAAGTCGCTATAATGGCGCCGACTGAACTTCTTGCCGAACAACACCTGCGAACTTTTCAAACATGGTTTGCGCCGTTCGATATACCAATCATATGGCTATCAGGGAAACTCAAACGCACCGAGCGTCGTGCGGCGATCACTCAGATAAGGAAAGAGTCACCGGCGATAATCATTGGTACCCACGCGCTGTTTCAGCAGGACGTCGAATTCAGCGCTCTCGCCCTCGTTATCATCGACGAACAACACCGCTTCGGTGTCCATCAACGTCTAATGCTAAGAGACAAGGGTGCGGATAGAGACAGCTGTCCACATCAACTAATAATGACGGCGACACCAATTCCTCGCACCCTGGCAATGACAGCCTATGCGGATCTCGACACTTCGACCATCGACGAACTCCCACCTCATCGCCAAAAAATAAAAACCTCAGTACTACCCGATACCCGACGCGAAGCGATCATTGATCGCATCAGGGCTGCCTGTGAGGCGAATCGTCAGATTTACTGGGTATGCACATTGATAGAGGAATCGGACACGTTGCAAGCTCAGGCCGCGACCGAGTCGGCCGAACAGCTTCGCGACAGTCTCCCCAACGCCCGCGTCGATCTGATCCATGGGCGTCTAGGCAGACAGGAGAAAGAACAGATCATGGCGGACTTCGCCGATGGTGAAACCGATGTCCTTGTCGCGACCACGGTGATTGAAGTAGGTGTGGATGTGCCGAATGCAACATTAATGATCATCGAAAACGCCGAACGGTTAGGTCTGGCACAGCTACACCAGTTGCGTGGCAGAGTCGGACGTGGCAGCCAGCAAAGCGACTGTGTCTTACTATACCGTGCACCACTGTCGTCGCTGGCGAAAGAAAGGCTGGCGATAATACGCAAAACTACGGATGGTTTCGAAATTGCGCAGCGCGACTTGGAGCTGCGCGGACCAGGTGAGCTTCTCGGTACCCAACAAGCGGGCGTTGCAGAATTGCGCATCGCTGATCTTGCCCGCGACCGAGCTTTCCTTCCAATGGTGGCTAAACTTGCAACCAACCTGCTAGAAAATTTCCCGGAGGCCATCGAACCCACCGTCAAACGCTGGTTGAGCAATGCCCTAGACTATGGCGATGTTTAAGATCAAGGTGGAGCGTCTGGGCAGTGCACTTAGCGCCAGCATGTCGCATATGCATGAACGTTTATATCAATATGCACTACTTGCGCGCTTTCACCAACCGATCGGTGCATTGTTGTTGTTGTGGCCAACCTTATGGGCATTGTGGCTTGCCGCCGAAGGTATGCCGGACCTCGGGATTCTATTTATTTTCGTTGCCGGTGTGTTTATTACGCGCGGTGTCGGTTGCGTGATAAACGATATCGCTGATCGGGAATTCGACCGGCATGTCGAAAGAACTCGGGAAAGGCCGCTGGTCACCGGCAAAGTAAGACTTCGCGAAGCGATATTTTTATTTTTTTCGATGTTAGCGGTAGCGCTCGTCCTGGTCTCGTTCCTCAACATGTTGGCACTGAAACTCTCCCTGATCGGCGTGGCGCTGGCGATCAGCTACCCCTTTACGAAACGTCACACCTATCTACCTCAGGTCTACCTCGGCCTCGCTTTCGGTTGGGGAATCCCTATGGCGTTTGCAGCGCAGACCAACTCCGTACCTAGCCTCGCCTGGCTGCTGTTCGTCGCTAACATTCTGTGGACAGTGGTCTACGACACCCTTTATGCCATGGTAGACCGCGACGAGGACATCCGTATTGGGGTTAAATCAACGGCAATTTTGTTCGAGGACGACGATCGAACATTTCTCGCTATCTTCCAGGGCCTATTTCTGCTGGCGATGGCTTTTGTTGGTAGTCGCGCTGACCTCGGAGTCCTTTATTACATATCGATTTTGTTCTCTGGGCTACTTTTCGCCTATCAGCAGACACTCATCAAAGAGCGAGAACGCGAGGAATGCTTTAACGCCTTCCTTAATAATAACTGGGTAGGTGTTGGGCTGTTCACAGGACTAGTAGTGGATTACTGGGTGATTTGAGTAAACGCGTCACGGCTTTAAACCTAAATCTCCAAAAGCTTCACCTGACCCTCCACTCTTCGGTGAATTGTTCGTTGAAATGGCACTACTCGGTCAGTGCGTGGTTTTCCTTTGCCTCCACAGCCCTCTATTCGGCGACAAGGTGGCGCCAAGCGCAAGCGATGGCGATGGCCTGACCAATAACTCCGCCTAGCTCCTGGTCGCAAAGAAATAAAAAATTGGTCCAATCCGTGATGCTGTCGACCAGTGCCGGACGCTCACATCACCAAATTAGCGCTTTTCAAGGCTGCTGATTACGACTATATGCCATACAATTGTCAATATGGCGATGCAGCCAAGCACAGCGCACGCAAAAAAGGCGACGCCCAAATCATGATGAATTACAAAGCCCTACCGATGCAACAGTTCCCAATTGTGCTAATCACTTTATCCACCCTGACCGGTATTACCATGGCCGGAACTGGGCAAACCGAACCAGTTCCGATCTACGACGAACCACAACACCATTTGCTGTTGGAACACGCTAACGCGCGGGTGCTCGATGTGCAGATACCGCCCGGCTATGTTTCGCTTTTTCATATCCACGAGAACGACATCTTTTACGCGACCATGGATGGTTCAGAGGTCACGGCCGAGAAGGCCGACGGCGGCATATACCGTGGCAGTCGGAATTCCGGATATCTCGAAAACGTCTTGAGCTACCGCGCTAAGCCGGTTATCCATCGTGTAACCAACGAGGGTACTAGCCTGTTCCGGATTATCGCCGTGGAGAACCTGACGCCACTCGATGATGATGAGCCGCTGGAAGCCGGACGGCTGGCTACACTAGGTATCCCTGTCATTGAGAATAGCCGCTTTCGTGCCTACCAGATGGTCCTCGAGCCAGGAGCCACGGTCGGTGGGCATCGACACCCATATCCATCTTTGCTGTTGCAGATGACGGAAGGTAATTCGGTTATTCGTTCTGGGGAGTCACAGCTCCCAACCGGGTTGAACCGAGGCGCCTGGGTATGGCTCGAACCTGGGACCGAACACAGCTATACAAACATGGGAGGCGTTACAACCACACTAGTTGAAATCGAAATACGCAGTCATCGCGCAAGAGAAAACTTGGAATTTACCGCCTCTGGCTTCCTACCCGCCTTTGCGAAAACTATCCATCCGGCATGGTCCAACAACAATGGCCACGCAGCCACGACCGGCAGACTGGGAACCATCGATCCGATGGCCAACGACGAATTCACAGCACACAACCGTTACATCACCCGCCACGAAACCGGTTGGGTCAATAACTTCCTGAATTTCATAACGCAGTATTTCACAAATTAATGACCCGCAGAATCAACTGAAGGTCTATGCCTTCTGAAAAACAAACCCTGAAAAATCTGAGTGCTGCACTGACCGATGGCAGAGTGTCGAGCGCCGAGCTGGTTCAAGACAGCCTCAACCAGATCAAAAATGAGGAAGGCGAAGGCGCGCGGGCATTCCTAAATGTCGACCAAGACGATGCGCTCGCGCAGGCACACATGGTGGACCAGCTACGGAGAGAACATCGTGCGCCAAGCCCCTACGCGGGGCTCCCGATCGCGGTTAAAGATCTGTTTGATGTTCGCGGCCAAACCACGGCTGCCGGATCAAAAGTGTTACGTGATGCACCTGTTGCGGAAAAAGACTGTACCGCCATACAGCGCTTGCGCGGCGCCGGTTTAGTCATATTGGGGCGTACCAATATGACCGAATTCGCCTACTCGGGCCTCGGCGTAAACCCGCATTACGGCACGCCGACTAACCCCTACGATCGGGCCACTGGCAGAATCCCAGGCGGCTCGTCCTCCGGCACCGCGGTGGCAATCGCAGACGATATAGTATCCACAGGTCTTGGCACCGATACCGGTGGCTCCTGCCGAATCCCTGCCGCCTTTTGCGGTGTCGTCGGATTTAAATCGACGGCTGCGCGCATTCCGCGCGACGGTGTCTACACACTCGCCGCCAGCTTCGATTCAATTGGCCCGCTCGCGAATACGGTAGCTTGTTGCGCGACAATGGACGCCATCATGGCTGGCGAACCAGAGTTGGTCCCGCAACCTGCCGTGGTCGAAACGATAACTCTGGGTGTATTGACCAACTACGTGCTCGATAGCCTAGACACTGCGGTTGCCAATAATTATCAACGAGCATTGGCTCGCCTCCGTGACAGAGGAATAAGGCTTATCGATTTCGAGCTACCCGAACTCCATGAAATACCTGCGCTGTACGCCAACGGCGGACTCCTCGGCGCTGAGGCCTATGCATTGCACCGCGAACTACTCACCAACCGCGCGGGGGACTACGATCCGAGCGTCAGTACGCGCATAGTCCGCGCAGAAACGTTAAGTGCTGCCGATTTTATCGACCTGATGGCAGCACGCAGAAACATGATCACCAAAACTGGTGCCGTGACAGCACAGTTTGATGCCGTCATTATGCCAACCGTGCCTATCATCCCACCTGCCTTTTCTGAACTGGAGAAGGATGATGAGTATGTGCGCTTGAACGCATTAGTGTTGCGCAACCCTTCGATCGGCAACTATCTGGACCGTTGCGCCGTCTCTATCCCGATACATGAACCGCAGAGTGCCCCAGTGGGCCTTATGCTGATGGGCGAAACCGGTACCGACCGCCAACTGTTTGCACTCGCCCAGACCATCGAATCACTATTGACCGACCGCGACTGAAGGAAGAGCATATGGCCACGCAAATCCACGAGCAAAACCTCAACACCGAACCGAGTATGCGCAGCTGGCTGGAGACGCTGGAGCGCGCTGGCCAGTTAACACACGTACACGCATTAGTTGATTGGGACCAAGAAATCGGCGCCATTGCCCGCATCAACTTAAGCCAACATGGACCCGCACTGGTGTTCGATAAAATCAAAGACCACGAAAATACTCGGTGTACAAAATTCATGACTTGCGGTATCGGCAACAAGGAACAAGTTGCTCTAATGCTCGGTCTACCCCCGGAGTCCTCCAGCAAGGACATCATTCATTACCTGAAGGATTTGTACCGCAACCCCGTCGAGCCGGTGACCGTTCCAACCGGTGTCGTCAAGGACAACATTTTGAAAGGCGACGAGATCGATCTGTATCAGTTTCCAGCACCGATCTGGCATCACATGGATGGCGGTCGTTACATCGACAGTTTTGCAGTGACCGTTACCAAGGACCCTGAATCCAAGCTACCCAATATTGGTTTGTATCGAGGCCAACTGCTGAGCAAGAGCAAGATCGGCAAGTTATTAGTGAAGACCCAAGGATGGGGGCAACACTTTATTAAGTACGGCATGAAACCGGAACCCATGCCTGTTGCTATTATCTACGGCTGGCACGATGTACTGCCTTTCTGTGGAGCAAGCTGTTTCACTAAGAGCGTCTGCGAGTGGGACATGATGGGAGCAATTCTCGGCAAACCGGTAGAACTGGTGAAGTGCGAAACGGTCGATCTCGAAGTCCCCGCATCTGCAGAGATCGTGGTCGAAGGTTACGTCGATACAGATCCGGCAACGTTTGAATTAGAGGGTCCTTTCTCGGAGTACCCCGGCTATTCCGGCGGCAAACCCTCGCCAAAGCCAGTTGTTCAGATAACGGCGATCACGCACCGAACCGACCCCATCATGCGTGGTGGCTTGGAGGGCACGCGACCTGGGTTCCCAAGTGAAGATCTGGCGACTTTTTGCCATAGCTGGTCGGCGATAGCGTGGAATCTTTTGACCGATCTCGGCGTCACCGGCGTTACGGATGTATGGATCCCGCCAGTAACCTCCGGTACACACATTATCGTGCAGATCCACAAAAACTACCGCGGCCATGCGCAACAGGTCGCGAGTGCCATTTGGGGTTGGAGCATGGCGCAATTCGCGTTTAAGCATGTGATCATCGTGGAAGAGGACATCGATATTCGTAATCCGGAGTCGATCGAGTGGGCAATCGCCTACCGGGTCAACGCCGGCGATGGCGATATCGTTACCTATGGGCCAACCTTTGGTTCGCCACTGGATCCTTCAACGGCCGTGGAGCTCAGGAATCCTGCCAAATATGGCAGTGGCAAATGGTACCGCGTACTGATCGACGCCACACGCAACTGGGAATTCGACATCAATCCAGATTATGGCAACCGGCGCTATCCTCCGCTGAACACCATCCCGGTCGAATTAGAGAAAAAGGTATGCGAACGGTGGAAAGAGTACGGTATCGATGTTCCTTACCTTAGCGAGGAAAAACGAGAACTGTTAACACTGGAGAAGTTGTCGAAGATCTTACCGGAGATTTAACGCGGACTTGATTAACCCTAAGTCTGTAATGACATGGTACTTAGTATGAACGATCAAACATTATTGAAACGGCGCGCACGCCTGCTCGGTGCCAAAGCACCGCTGTTTTACGACCAGCCCGTACACATTGTGCGTGGCAAGGGTGTGTGGCTATACGATACTGACGGGAAACGTTATCTCGATGTGTACAACAACGTGCCTGTCGTTGGCCATTGTCATCCGCATGTGGTTGACGCGCTGACTAAACAGGCCGCGATGCTCAACGTCCACACCCGCTATCTGCACGAAACAATTCTGGAGTACGTCGAACGGCTAACCGCGACCTTCGACACATCGTTATCTATGGCATTTTTGACCTGTACAGGCAGTGAGGCAAACGAAGTCGCGCTGCGCATAGCACGCGCTCACACTGACGGCATGGGGATTATCTGTACGAACGCCACCTATCACGGCAACACAACCGCAGTCGATGCATTGTCGACCTTGCTTTATGATGGCAAAAGCACTAGCCCAAACGTTCGTGCCGTTCCGTTTCCAGACAGTTATCGACCTCTGAACGGACTATCGGGAGCAGCACTGGCCGATGCCTACGCCGATGCAGTGAAAACTGCGATCGACGGGTTCGTTGTCGATGGTATCGGCTTTGCCGGCATGCTGATCTGTCCGATCTTCGCTAATGAGGGTCTGCCGGACATCCCTCAAGGATATCTCAATAAAGCAATCGAGCACGTGCGCAATGCTGGCGGCCTCTACATTGCCGATCAAGTACAGTCAGGTTTTGGTCGGACCGGTCACATGTGGGGTCATGAAGTTTCCGGTCCAGTGCCAGACATAGTGACGTTGGGGAAACCAATGGGCAACGGACATCCGCTGGCAGGCGTGGTGACGCGTGCAGATTTGGCCAACGAATTTCGTGATCGCGTAATGTATTTCAACACTTTCGGTGGCAACCCCGTATCTTGTGCGGTGGGGCTGGCAGTCCTCGAGGTGATTGAACAAGAAGAACTCGTCACCAATGCACGTGAGGTAGGTGTCTATCTACGCAACGAGTTCGCCATCCTAAAGGATAAATACGATCTCATTGGCGACGTTCGCGGCCACGGCTTGTTCTTTGGTGCCGAAATGGTATTGGACCATGACAAAAAGACACCGGCACCGGTCGAGACGCGACGGATAGTCAATCAGATGAAGGATCATGGCATCTTGCTGAGCAACATCGGCGTGCA
>CAZBOQ010000114.1:0-13720 GCA_964493555.1 uncultured Gammaproteobacteria bacterium
CTGGGGAGAGGATCCTCGCTGTGGGGGGCCGAACTTTCGTGTGTTGGGATTACCCGATGACGGTACTTTCGCCGATTACATTGTCGCTAAAGCGAGCGACGTCGTGGCGAAGCCCGGACATTTGGATTGGCATCAGGCTGCGGCGATGCCGCTTGCGGGTTTGACCGCCTGGCGCGCGTTGATGACGCAAGCAGGTCTGCAAGACGGCGAGAGCGTTCTGGTCACCGGTATTGGTGGTGGCGTCTCGACGTTCGCCATGTTGTGGGGTGTGCATCACGGCGCGAACGTTTATGTTACGAGTAGCAGCAAGGACAAGATCCTACGCGCCAAGTCTTTGGGTGCGACCGAGGGTATCAACTATAAAGACGACGGCTGGGGCAAGAACGCGCAGAAGCTTACCGGCGGTGTCGATGTTGTCATCGATAGCACCGGCGGTGATGCACTGCATGATTACCTGGATGTGCTGAAGCCTGGCGGCCGCATGGTAATTTACGGCGGCACGGCGGGAAATCCAAAGCAGGGAATGAACGTGCCGAAGTTTTTCTTCCGTCAGATTAGCCTCAAGGGATCGACCATGGGAACACCTGACGAATTTAAAGCGATGATAAATTTCGCTGAGTTAAAGAAAATTGAGCCCGTAGTGGACCAAGTGTTTCCATTCAGTGACGCGGTTGCCGCCCATCAGCATGTGTTGGATGCGAATCAAATGGGGAAGGTTGTGTTGGATCACGGGACATAGCGCAATCTGCACTCTCTCTCTGCCCCTCTACCTTTTGGAAGAGAGGCAGAGAGCGCTGTCAAGCAGCCATTCTATTTCTCCAAAAAGAAATGCGTCACCAGCTGATTGAATCGTGCTGTGTGTTCGATCTGAGTCCAGTGGCCGCATTTGGAAAACATATGTAACTGTGAATTTGGGATTAATCCGAACAATTTCTGCGACGCCTGCGGTGGGATGATGCGGTCTTCGCGACCATGGATGATAAGCGTCGGATGTTCGATTCTGCACAGGTCGTCGTCGCTCGGAGCGATCGCGTTTATCCCGTTCTGGCGCGGCGCTGGGAACATTTGCGCATAGGCCTCCTGTACCCCGGGTCGCAAGCTCGCCTTATATCTGAGCTCTGCAAGTTCATCGGTAACTAACTCCCGGCTGTAAGCGAACAGATCCAACAACTGTTTCATGTTCTCTAATGACGGGGTGTAGCCCCAGGCGATGTCGAGTCCCTCGGTCAGTTCAAACTGCACGCCGCCCGAGCCCATCAACACCATGCGGCGAACGCGTTCGGGATAGTGGATCGCCAGGGCCTCGGCCAGCGCACCGCCAAATGAGTTGCCGACTACGTCGGCGCGTTCAATCTCCATAGCGTCAAGAAAATCTACCGCGTGCTTCAACCAGTTCTCCATCGTGTAACTGATGCCGTCGGGTCGATCCGTAAAACCAAAGCCGACGATATCGGGGGCGATAACACGAAAGTGCTTTGCCAGCGCCGGAATTACCGGACGCCAATTGGCCCAAGCGCTGACACCCGGACCCGAACCATGCAGCAACACCACTGGGGAGCCGTGACCTTCGTCGTGGTAGTTAGTCGTGATGCTGCCCGCACGTATGGATTTACTGACTTCCGGATTGTTACTCATGTATCTCTCCAAAATTACTCGTCCCGGCTTGGTATTATAAGTTTAATCACTCGGTTGTTTCTGTTGGATTATGAGCTAGACATCAGGAAAGTCTTCGGTGTCAATTTCTACAAGTAGTGCGAGTTCTGTATATTTTTAGCTAATTAGACATTTGGTACGCGGGTTGCATTAATTATATAGTGAAGTCAGTCATGGGTAAGATAACTGAATTCCCGCTGGGCGGTAGCTTTGGGTCGAAACGCTTCGTGCGAATAACCAATCCGGACCGGAAGGGATTCGTGGAATTCAATTTCTCCATAGGCGATCCTACGATTTACTTGGAGATGATTCTAGATAAGCCGGCTTTTGAAGCATTTTGTAAGGAAGAGGGCACGGTATTCCTGACACCGGAACAAGAACTGGTAGTAGACGATCTCGATACTCGTTGGCACGGCAAAACTGAAATGGGCCCGAGGCGAACGCAGTAACATGGAGGCAGCATGTCAGTAGAAATAAAAACCAGCTCAGTCGAACCTATCCGGTTAACATTCGATCATCTCAGAGACCGGCTCGGGGAAGGCAAGCAACCGACTCGATACCAGGAAGCAGTGCATGATCTGCAGCCGAAAGTAAACTTTCATTACCGACCGACTTGGGATCCGGCGCATGAGCTTTATGATCCTTCACGTACTGCGGTGGTGATGGAAGACTTCGAAAAACTTCTCGATCCACGTCAGTATTACTATGGTACTTATACGATTCAGAGGGCGAAACAGCAGGATTCTCAGGAAGCAAATTTCAGTTTTGTTGAAAAGCGCGGCCTACTGGATCTCATGGATAATGAGCTCCGTGAACGTATTACTAAGGTCGTACTACCACTAAGGCATGCTGCCTGGGGAGCGAATACCAATAACTGCTACATAGCGGCTTATGGATTTGGCGCACCGGTCACATCCGCCGCGACGTTTCAGATGACTGATCATCTGGGTATCGCTCAGTACATCACGCGCATAGGCCTCATTCTTTCTAACAACGATGCAGCGATTCTCGATATCGCTAAACAAGCGTGGATGGACGATTCGCTCTGGCAGCCGTTGCGTAAACTCACCGAGGATTCGATGGTGACTAAGGATTGGTTCGAGCTAATGGTGCTGCAGAACTTTGTTATTGATGGCTTGCTGCACCCGCTCATCTTCGAGCATTTTGACCGAAAGATCGAAGCGAACGGAGGTGCAGCGTTCTCCATGCTGACCGAATTTATGGTGAATTGGTACGCCGAAGCCACGCGATGGGTGGATGCGGTGATGAAAGTTGCTGCGGGTGAGTCTGCGGAGAATCGGGCGCTGCTTGAGAACTGGATCGCGACTTGGAGTCCAACGGTGTGCGAAGCCTTAACCCCGGTTGCCGAGGTGGCCTTGCAAGGGAATGCCGAGACCGCGATGGATGCGGTCTGTGAAGAACTAGGCGTGCGGGCTGCGAAGAGCGGCCTGGCGGTATAGGGGGAACCATGGCGGAGAACGTTTTTATTGCTTTGCAGAACAACGAAGAAGCACGGGCGATTATTGCGGCAATTGTCGAGGACAACCCACACGCCGTTGTTAATGAGCTGCCGGCCATGGTGAAGATAGATGCACCGAAGCGGCTGGTGGTGAAACGCGAAACCGTCGAAGAGAAGATGGGACGAGAATTCGATCTTCAGGAGATTCACGTAAATCTCATCTCTCTTTCCGGAAACATCGATGAGACGGACGAGGAGTTTGTACTAGCATGGAATTTTTGATCGATAGCCAATTCAAGGTAGAGAAAACGGGAGTCCCTCATGAGCGCTAAAGGTAAGCGAATAAGCCTTAAAGAAAAATATCAACTCATGACTCGAGGGCTGGATTGGGAAACTACTTACCAGCCTATGGACAAGGTGTTTCCCTACGATAAGTACGAAGGTATTAAGGTGAAAAATTGGGACGATTGGGAAGACCCGTTCCGTCTCACCATGGACTCCTATTGGAAATATCAGGCAGAAAAAGAGCGCAAGCTATACGCGATTCTGGATGCTTTCGCGCAGAATAATGGGCAGCTCAACATCACCGATGCCCGCTACATGACGGCCATCAAGCTCTGGATCCAGGGCATAACTCCGTTGGAGTACGCCGCCCACCGGGGCTTTGCGCACTGGGGCCGGGGGTTCCGGGGTGCCGGCGCGCGCGTTGCCTGCCAGTTTCAATCGATTGATGAGTTACGCCACGCTCAAACTCAGATGCACGCCTTCAGTCACTACAACAAATATTTTCATGGCATGAGACAGTTTGCGCATATGCGTGATCGCGCATGGTATTTATCGATCCCGAAATCTTTTTTCGAAGACTCGTATTCAGCTGGACCCTTCGAGAACATCACTGCGGTATCGTTTGCGTTCGAATATGTATTGACCAACTTGCTATTCATGCCATTCGTGTCCGGGGCGGCATACAACGGCGATATGGCCACCACGACCTTCGGCTTTTCAGCGCAATCGGATGAATCTAGGCACATGACATTGGGCTTAGAGTGCGTCAAATTCATGCTCGAACAGCACGAAGACAACGTGCCGATTGTTCAACGATGGTTGGATAAGTGGTTCTGGCGTGGTTACCGCCTGTTGGCATTGGTTGGGACAATGATGGACTACATGCTGCCGAAAAAAGTCATGTCCTGGCAGGAGGCCTGGGAAATCTATTGGGAGGAAAACGGCATTGCTTTGTTCAGCGATTTGGCACGTTATGGTATCCGTCTGCCCAAGTACCACGAAGTTGCCACCGCGGAAAAAAACCGGCTTACCCACGAAACGTGGGCTACCTTGTATAACTTCGGCAACGCATTGAGCTTCCACACTTGGATACCGTCTGAGAGCGAATTGGATTGGTTCTCCGAAAAATACGGCACGTTGTTCGATACGCTTTACCGTCCTCGCCTTGAGCATTGGGCGGACCTTGAGCGTCAGGGTAAGCGTTGGTTTAACAATCGGTTGCCGCTGGTCTGCCAGACCTGCCAGATCCCGGTATTTTTTACCGAGGTGGACGATCCAACCCGACAATGTGTGCGTGAAACCACTTGGAATGATCAGAAGTACACATTTTGCTCTGACGGCTGCCGGGACATTTTTAACAATGAGCCGGAAAAGTATTGCCAGGCTTACATACCGCCTCAGCAGATCTACCAGGGGAATTGTGGCGGTGCGACAGACATCTGGGAATACGCTGAGTGGCTACATCTGGACAAGGGAGTCGACACGGCTGAATACAACGGGTCTCCCGATGCCCTTAATTGGCGTAAATGGAAAACCCCGGATGCCGCTGGTGCTGATGAAGCCGCCTAGCAGGCGCGATCCAGAGGAGACGACATGCCCGTAAAAGCGATTGGCGAATATATTTTTCCGGCGGCCAACCGATTGGAGAACTATGGTGGCGACATCAATATTTATGTTGGCTGGGACCACCATTTGATGATGCCTTGCCCTAGTGCTTACAGGATCCCACCTGGTTTTATCATGCGCGAGTTTCTCGAGCAGTTTTTTCGCCCGGATTACGAGCAGCATCCGGATACGGCGAAGCTGGATTTTGATTCGGTTGAATGGACGTACGAAGAGAAGCCTTGGTATCCGGCACTCGATAAGAGTCTGGCCGAGAATGGGGTAACCCATATGGCCTACTTGCGTTTTAGGACACCCGCGTTGAACGGCTTGAATGGAACGGGAAACTAAGTAAGGCTGAGCTTACAAGTAGCGGTAGGTGAGGATAGATTCCAGACAACATAGGCCCGAATGTCTTTTCAACTGACCATCGAGCCACTCGGTGAGACTATCGAGGTCGAGGAAGACCAGAAAATGCTCGATGCATGTCTGCGGGCCGGGATCTGGTTGCCTTACGCCTGTAACCACGGACTTTGCGGAACCTGCAAAGTGCAGGTGGTCGAAGGCGAGGTCGAACACAATGAAGCTTCGCAGTTTGCTCTGATGGACATGGAACGCGCCGATGGACGCTGCCTCGCCTGTTCAGCGACCTTGCAGTCTGACGTTGTGATTGAGGCAGATATCGACGATGACCCCGACGCGTTGAATTGTCCAATGGAAGAGTACATTGGAACGGTTGCGCGTATCGAAGATCTCACGCCAACCATTAAAGGTGTGTTTATCGACCTAGAAAATGCGATCCAGTTCCAAGCTGGGCAATACGTCAATCTCACCGTTCCAGGGGTTGACGGTCCACGCGCTTTTTCGATCGCCAATTCGCCTGTCGACGGAACAACTATTGAACTTAATGTCCGTTTCGTAGAAGGGGGTGCGGCGACTACCTATATCCACGAACAGCTGGCCGTGAATGACCGGCTGGAATTGACCGCACCAATGGGACGCTTCTTTGTACACAAATCAGCCCCGGAGCCGATGTTGTTCCTCGCCGGCGGCTCCGGTCTTTCCGGCCCCAAGTCGATGATTCTGGATTTATTCAGTACGGGTGAGAAGCGCGAGATCACGCTGATTTACGGCGCCCGACATCGGGGGGAACTCTACTATGCGGATTTGTTCGAGGAGTTGGCAGAGGCCAACAGCAATTTTAAGTATATTCCTGCCCTCTCCGACCCTAGGCCGGGAGACGACTGGATTGGCGAGACCGGATTCGTCCACGACGTTGCCAATGAGCTGTTTGCTGGACGGTTCGCGGGTCATAACGCCTATTTATGCGGTCCTCCACCGATGGTTGATGCCTGTATCACGACCTTGATGCAAGGCCGTTTATTCGAGAACCATATCTTCATGGAATCGTTCCTGACCGCTGCCGACGGAGCCGAACCGGCCCGCCGCAGTGCGCTTTTCAAGAAGTTCTGAGAGTCGGGAAGTTCTGAGGATGGTTCATAATCTCGATAAGACATCAGCATATCGCTATACTGAAGGGTGCCTAGGAGCTGGAGCATGACCCAGCGTTACAACATCAGGATTGTGGGGTCCGAGGAGACCTTCAGTTGTTCCCCCGATGTCAGCGTACTACGGGCGATGGAATTGGTCGGTCGTACCGGGATACCGGTGGGCTGTCGGGGCGGCGGCTGCGGCGTTTGCAAGATAATCGTCGTTGCAGGTGAGATAAGTACTCGCAAGATGAGTCGCGCGCATATATCCGAAAAGGATGAAGCAAACAGGACGGTTTTGGCGTGCAGGACCTTCGCGAAAAGCGACCTCCTGGTTGAGGTCGTGAATGAAGGCAAAGTCCGGGCTCAAGCTATGTTGGAACCCGGACTTGGACGCTGGTGACAGCGGGTTAATGATACTTAAATAGGAGATCGAAGATATGTCAGTCAGCGGCGTTTTAAGAATCGGTGAGGCTGAACTTCGAGTGTTGGACCTTGAAGAGTCAGTCATTCACTATCGCGATCGCATCGGTTTGCAGGAGATGGCGCGCGACGATGATGGACGGGTTTACTTCAAGTGCTGGGACGAATGGGATCACCACAGTATCGTCATCCGCGAGGGCGACGAGCCGGGACTCGATTACATCGCGTACAAGGTTATGGATGATGCCGCTCTTACTGATTATGAGAAGCGAGTGCGGGACTATGGCTTTGAGGTCGAAAGCATCGACGCTGGCGTTTATTTAAAAAGTGGCCGGCGCATCCAGTTCACGATCCCTTCCGGCCATGTTATGCAGCTTTATGCTGAAAAAGAGAAAGTCGGTAACAATATGTCCGCCCATAACCCGGAAGTTATTCCGGACGAAGGGGTAATCCGCGGTATGGGTCCGACGCGACTCGATCATGTGCTGGTTTACGGGCCTAATGTCCCTGAATGTGGCAAGTTCTTCAAGGAAGTGCTTGATTTTGAGCTGGCTGAGGAAATCGTCAAGGACGGTACCGACGATCAGATTAGCGTATTCATGGCCTGTTCCAACAAACCACATGACATCGCGTGGGTAAACTATCCAGAGCCTGGCAAGCTCCACCATATCTCGTTCTACCTTAACAATGAAATAGACGTCTATCATGCTGGCGATATCATCGGAAAGAATCGGATCTCGAATGACATCGGGCCAACGCGGCACGGTATTACCCGCGGCGCGACGATTTATTTTTTTGACCCCTCGGGTAATCGCAACGAGGTGTTTTCCGGTGGCTATATCCGCTACCCGGATAATCCACCGCTAAGATGGGACGAGAGCCAGCTGGGGCCAGCGATTTTCTATCACGATGGGAAACTCAATGAAGCGTTTCTAAGTGTCGTCACGTAACAGTTGTTCTTACTAAGGGGTTAGAACAGACGGCACGTAGGGCGTGCCGCCTGTTCGTTACAGCAGAATGGAAAAAATAGTTATCCAGGCAAGCATACATTGGGAAGCAGCGAACGCAGCGGCCCTCGCTGCGATTCGTAAGGCCGAGGAGCTGGAGCAGAAAGTGAGCGTAGTCGTGCTCGATCGGGGCGGCCATGTCGTTGCAGCGCTACGCAGCTCCACGTCGTTTCACACAGGAGGCGTCGCGGAGAACAAGGCGTACACAGCGATCAGTTTCGGTATGCCGACCTCTAAATGGGCGGATTTCATGGAAGCACAGTCGCCGCTTGTACAACAAGGTCTGCCAATGCTTCCCAAAATCGCGATGTTTGGTGGTGGTTTACCTATTGAAATAGAGGGTGAACTGGCTGGCGCGATAGGCGTGTCGGGTGCCAGCGAAGAGCAGGACGCCGAAATTGCGAGTGCCGGTATAGCTGCCATCCGTTAATGCAAGTGGAACTGAGCTCGTCGGAGTAGACGATAGTCTGCTACAGCTAGAACCTACTGTTGGCGAAAGCGCTCGGCACTAGAGTTTGGAGAAGAAAATGCATGCAAAAGTTGAACCCGTCGGAAAAGCTGAGCAAGCACAGATCGAAATAAAACATTTCATTAACGGCGAGTTTGTCGGTTCAAAAAGTGGCAGGACCTTCGAGAACATTAATCCGATCAATGGACGGGTGATCGGTAACGTCCATGAAGGTGGTCGTGACGAGATCGACCAGGCCGTTACCGCCGCTCGTGCTGCTATGAACAGCGACTGGGGCCAGATGCCGATGGAACAGCGGCTCGCGATAGTCTATAAGCTTGCCGACGGTATCAACGCACGGTTCGAAGAGTTCCTAGAGGCGGAATGCGCCGATACCGGCAAGCCGTTCTCGTTGGCGCGCCACGTTGACATTCCCCGTGGTGCTGCCAATTTCAAAGTATTTGCCGATGTCATCAAAAACGTGCCTACCGAGAGTTTTCATCTCGATACGCCCGACGGCGCAGGAGCCCACAACTATGCGGTGCGCGTGCCCAAAGGCGTTGTGGCGGTTATCTCACCGTGGAATCTGCCACTGTTGTTGATGACGTGGAAAGTCGGCCCGGCCCTGGCATGCGGAAACGCCGTCATCGTCAAACCTTCGGAAGAGACGCCGACAACCACGGCTTTACTCGGCGAGGTAATGAACGAAGCCGGGATCCCCAAGGGCGTCTACAACGTCGTGCACGGCTTTGGACCCGACTCAGCCGGTCAGTATCTCACCCAGCATCCGGATGTCGACGCGATTACATTTACAGGCGAGACCATTACGGGTACCGCGATCATGCGCGAGGCGGCGGCAGGCCTCAGGGACATCTCCTTCGAGCTTGGCGGGAAGAATCCAGGCTTGGTGTTCGCCGATGCCGACATGGACCAGGCGATTGAAGGGACGATGCGCTCCGTGTTCGCGAATTGCGGCCAGGTATGCCTGGGGACTGAACGGATGTATGTTGAACGGCCGATATTCAATGAGTTCGTCGCCCGCTTGAAAGAAGGTGCCGAGGCGCTCAAGTTGGGAGCGCCCGAGGACGCCACATCCAATCTCGGTCCACTTATCAGCCAGGTGCATCGCGATAAAGTGTACGGGTATTACCAACAGGCGGCGGAACTAGGTGCGAATGTTGTGACCGGTGGTGGAATACCTGAGATGCCTGGAGAATTGAACAACGGTTGGTGGATTGAACCGACGATCTGGACAGGTCTGGCGGAGGACTCACCGATCGTCAAAGAAGAGATCTTTGGTCCTTGTTGCCATGTCCAACCGTTCGATACGGAGGAGGAAGTGATCCGGATGGCGAATAACACCCGTTATGGTTTGGCGACTAGTATCTGGACAGGCGATTCCTCCCGTGTCCACCGCGTTGCGCGTCAGATAGAGGCTGGGATCATCTGGGTGAACAGTTGGTTCTTGCGCGATCTGCGGACTCCTTTCGGCGGTGTTGGTACCTCTGGGATCGGTCGCGAGGGCGGCGTGCATTCGCTTGAGTTTTATACAGAGCTTAAGAACGTATGTGTGAAGCTGTGACCGTCGTGTTCCCCCCCCATTAGCTGGCAAAATTGGTGTTTGATCTGAATGGATAAGGTAAGAATAGAATCTTTGGGTGATGAACTCTATGACGCATTGCGTAGTCGCAATGTCGTTGATCCTCTGACCAAGCGTGAGCCGGACATCACGATTGAAGACGCCTATCAAATCTCGCGGCGTATGGTGGCTCGGCGTCTGGATGATGGTGAGCGAATCATCGGCAAGAAAATCGGTGTTACCAGTAAGGCCGTGCAGGATATGCTCGATGTGCATCAGCCGGACTTTGGTTTTCTCACCGATCGTATGGTCTACGGAACCGCAGACGAACTGCCGATCAGTACGGAGCTGATCCAACCCCGTGCTGAAGGAGAAATCGCGTTCGTGTTGAAGCACGGTCTTGAAGGGCCCGGTGTCAGCAGCGCGGATGTCATGCGCGCGACCGAAGGTGTGATGCCATGTTTCGAAATTGTCGACTCGCGGGTACGCGACTGGAAGATAAACATCCAGGACACGGTTGCGGATAACGCTTCGTGTGGCTTGATCGTCCTCGGCGATGCTCTGGTCGATCCGCGCGATGTGGATCTCTCGACCTGCGGTATGGTGGTGGAGCGCAACGGAGAGTTGGCGGCCACTGGCGCTGGCGCTGCGGCACTGGGCTCGCCGGTCAATTGTGTCGCGTGGCTTGCGAATACTTTGGGCCGATTCGAAATTCCTCTCAGGGCCGGGGAAGTGATTCTTTCTGGTTCACTGGTGCCGTTGTTACCTATCGAAGCTGGGGACAGTATGAATCTCAGTGTCGGCGGCATTGGCACAGCCTCTGTCAGGTTTGTTTGAGGAGTCTGGTTATGAAAGTAAATGCAGCGTTGATCGGTTCAGGCAATATTGGCACTGATTTGATGGTCAAAGCGCTCCGGAGCGAGTACATCAATCCCTTGTGGATGGTGGGGATCGAACCAGACTCCGATGGGCTCGCTAAAGCCCGGGAGGCAGGACTGAAGACTACCTATGAGGGCGTGGACGGTTTGGTGCCGCACCTTATTGAGGACAATGTGCAGATTGCGTTCGATGCCACCTCGGCCTATGCCCACGCAGAAAATGCGCGCAAGGTGCAAGAGCACGGTGTCGCAATGATCGATCTCACACCGGCGGCCATCGGGCCATATTGTGTCCCACCGGTGAATTTGAAAGAACATGTTGGTCAAAAAGAGATGAACGTCAATATGGTGAGTTGTGGCGGACAGGCCACCATACCGCTGGTAGCGGCAGTCTCGCGCGTCCAAACGGTCGATTATGCGGAGATCGTGGCAACAGTAGCGTCGAAGTCGGCAGGGCCCGGTACGCGGAAGAATATCGATGAATTTACCCGTACGACCGCCGACGGTATTGCCAAGGTGGGTAATGCGAAGGAAGGCAAAGCGATAATCATTTTGAATCCCGCTGAGCCACCATTGCTGATGCGGGATACGATCCACTGCCTCACTGAAGAGGAGCCAGACCAGGAAGCGATCACCGACTCGGTGAAGAAAATGATCGCTGAGGTAAAGAAGTATGTGCCGGGATATCGCCTCGTAAACGGACCAATTTTTGACGGTAAACGGGTGTCCATCTTCATGGAGGTTGCCGGGCTTGGTGATTATTTGCCGAAATATGCAGGTAACCTCGATATCATGACTGCGGCGGCATTGCGTACTGCAGAAATGATAGCATCGGAAATTCTTGACGGCAGTTTCCAACCGCAGGCAGCCACAGCATAGCGGGGGTTAGATATGGATCTGAGAGGTAAAAAAGTCACTCTGCACGACATGTGTCTGCGTGATGGTATGCATGCTAAGGCGCATCAAATAACAACCCAACAGATGATCGACGTAGCGGTCGCATTGGATGAGGCAGGGATACCGCTGATAGAGGTTACGCATGGCGACGGTCTGGGCGGTTCTTCCATTAATTATGGGTTTCCTGCTAGCAGTGACGAAGATTATCTCGGCGCGGTTGTGCCGCAAATGAAGAACGCTAAGATCTCGGCATTACTGATCCCTGGGATCGGTACAGTTGATCATTTGCGCATGGCACACGGTTTGGGTGTCCACACAATTCGGGTGGCAACGCACTGCACTGAGGCAGACGTTTCGGAGCAGCACATTGGTCTGGCTCGTGAACTGGAAATGGACACGGTTGGATTCCTCATGATGGCGCACATGCTCGAGCCCCGAGAGATCCTCGAACAAGCCAAGCTAATGGAGGGTTATGGGGCTAACTGCATTTACTGCACCGACTCGGCCGGCTATATGTTGCCGGACGATGTCAGCGCTCGTATTGGTGCATTGCGGGAGGAGCTGAAGCCAGAAACGGAGCTGGGCTTTCATGGCCACCACAACATGGCCATGGGTATCGCTAACTCGTTAGCGGCAATGGAGGCAGGTGCTAACAGGATAGACGGTTCGGTGGCTGGCCTTGGCGCCGGCGCAGGGAACACGCCGTTGGAAGTGTTTGTCGCGGTGCTGGATCGCATGGGCGTTCAGCACGGTATCGGGGTTTACGATCTCATGAATGTCGCCGAGGATATCGTCGTGCCGTTGATGGATCAGCAGATCCGTGTCGACCGCGATTCTCTGATCCTCGGCTATGCAGGCGTTTACTCGTCCTTTCTACTGCACGCACAGCGTGCCAGCAAGAAATACGGGGTGTCGTCAAGTGATATATTGGTAGAGCTTGGCCGGCGTAAAACCATCGGTGGTCAAGAAGACATGATAGAAGACGTGGCGCTCGATATGGTGAAACTCCGTGATTCGGGACAGGCGGCGAGCGCATGAATCTTGATCAAGCAACCATAGATGTGCTGGCAGAGCGTCTTGACCAGGCTGCAACTGGACGTAATGCGATCGTCAAGATAACCGATGAATACCCACAAATGGCATGGGATGACGCCTACGCTATTCAATACGCTTTACGCGCTCGCATCTTGGGGCGTGGTTCTCAGCTTGGCGGATTGAAGATGGGTCTTACCTCCCACGCTAAAATGAAGCAGATGGGCGTCGATGTGGCGTGCTATGGTTTTCTGAACGCCGACGGCGCCTACCCGGAAGGCTCCGACATCCCGCACTCGGATTTTATTCATCCGCGTATCGAGGCGGAGGTCGCCGCAGTGACAAAAGCGCCGTTACGTGGACCCGGGTGTCATCTCGGAGAGGTGCTAGCGGCCATCGATTTCGTACTACCAGCAGTGGAGATTATTGACTCGCGATATGAGAATTTTCGGTTTGACTTAAAGAGCGTTATTGCGGATAACACGTCGGCAGCGGGTTTTGTTACCGGCGGTAGGACTGCGCGCGTTAGTGATGTTGACTTGCGTACGATGGGTGTGGTTTTGGAGAAAAATGGTAACGTAGTTGAAACGGGTGCCGGGGCGGCTGTATTAGGACATCCGGCGAACGCAATCTCGATGTTAGCGAACATGCTGGCTGAACGCGATGAGGAGCTCCCTGCGGGCACCTTCATCATGACTGGTGGCATTACTGCTGCCGTAGCGGTAGATCCCGGCGACAGCTTCAACGTTCGGTACCAGGGATTGGGATCGTTGACTATGCGGTTCGTTTAGCGTGGACGAATTGTTTGGTCAATTGACAACCTCATAGAAGCGTGTGCGCGCCGTGGACTACGGCGGAGCGTGAGCACGCTTAATCAGGGGGAGGAGCTAGTGAAAATGAGTACTGCACGGACCATAACAGTCATGGGTCTTTTGTTGGGGGCTATTGCTGCCTGCGAGGCGCCACT
>CAZBOQ010000115.1:0-11629 GCA_964493555.1 uncultured Gammaproteobacteria bacterium
GTTGGTAAACGAACGGCTAATGGTGAGCGCTTCAGGGAACACTGAATTACGCAATCAACTGATCGAATCCGAAGCATTGGTCGGCGATCTGTCACGCATGATCGAATTACGTGAAGCGGAGCTCGCGGCAGTACAGGAAGCCCTTGCTGCTCAACTCGACGAAGAATCGGTGGTAGAGGAGCCGAGCACGGAAGAGCTTGAGGTGCCGGTTCAAGAGTCTATTGTGGTTGAAGAGGCCGATCCCGAAAAGGTTGATCTGCCGCCGGAGGCGCAGCAATTGATTGCCAAGGTCAATACGATGTTTGGCAGGGTTATTCCCGAATCCGTTTTGGCCATGGTGCCGGGTGGTGCACTCACCATTCTCGCGATCCCGTTGCTAGCCATCGTCGGTCTTGGTTTTATGGGGATGAAGATATTGCGTGGTGGTGGTGAGGAAAGCGCCTCAGTTGAGCCCGAGTCCTTCGAGGACATTACCGATACCGCGAGTTCCGTCGATTTCGAAGAAGATGTTGAATGGGAGCTTCCGCAGGAATCGGGTCCGACCGCTACTTCCGATCTATCGTCGACCCAGTCCCCGGTTCTTGAACAATCAGGGATTTCTGAAATCGATGCCGCTGGCGCTAAAACCCAGTTTACGGCGCCGGAACTCGAACAGCCTGCCGCCGTACTCGACAGCGATACCACGCCTGTGATACCCGCCCCCGACCTGGAAGATGCCCCGCTCGCGGAGGTCAATGTCTACTTGGCTTATGAGCGTTTCGATCGAGCCGAGGAATTAGTAATGACCGCGATCGAGAACGAGCCGGATAATCACAGTTTTAAACTCCGCTTGTTGGAAGTGTTTTACTCCTCTAACAACAAAACGTCCTATGAGGAGTGCGCACGTAAGCTGAACGACGCTGTTGGGGGCAAAGGTGATTTGTGGAATAGCGCGCTAGCGATGTGGCAGGAAATGTCTCCGAATCGGGCTCTATTCGAAGTCGGTACCGATGTAGCGGCGATGTCTGCCGATACTTCCGCTGCCAATGCTTCTGAGTTGAGTATGGACGACGAAGATGCAATGGAGCTCTTTCCCGATTCCGTTGCGGCCAGCGCGGATGCTCTGGACTCGGTATTGGACGATACCTTAAGCATCGATCTTAACGATTCGGCGAGTAATGTCGATGTCTCACTAGACGATTTGGTGCTGGAACTCGAAGACGATGCTGCCGCCGAAGAACGAGTAGCCGATAGTGGTCCCGATCTATCGTTGGACACAGGGGAGGATGCAGGTCTTGAATTGGCTTCCACCGATGGCGATGACTTCGGTGATTTTTTACCGCAGCTCGAAATCCAAGACGATGATCGGCAAAACGAGGATACCGAGACTATCGGCACTCGTGACCCGGAACATTTCGACGCTTCCAATCAGTTGGAAACGGCCATGATGGACTCGGAGAGGTTGGGAGAAGGACTCGACGAACAAAACGATGTCGATGACGTTGACTCCAGACTCAATCTTGCCAAGGCGTATATCGAACTAGGTGATAAACAGGGCGCAGAAGCCATCCTCGATGGAGTGGCGAACGAATGCACGGACGCGCAACAACAGGAGGCCGCCGAACTCCGATCTCAACTTGATTAGATTAATAGAGGCAGGGTCAGCCGTCTAACACCCGCCTGAGACAGCTTTAGTGGATTAATCCCAGTGCTGAGATTCTATCCTAACGTATTGTTGTTCCATTAACGCACTTACAGGTTTTAATTTCATCATGCGAATTGCGCTTGGGGTTGAGTATGATGGTAGTGGGTTTGCTGGGTGGCAGTCGCAGACGGATACGCGAACCGTGCAAGATTGTGTTGAGGCGGCGGTTTCGACGGTTGCCAACCATGCAGTCCGGGTCCATTGTGCGGGGCGTACCGATGCCGGTGTGCATGCTAGTGAACAGGTTGTTCATTTCGATACTGATGCGGTCCGAAACCCGCGTCAGTGGGTATATGGCATCAATGCGAATCTGCCCGACGACGCCAATGTATCTTGGGCAAAAAAGCTGAACGACGATTTCCATGCGCGGTTTTCCGCCCATAGTCGTGCGTACCGCTATGTGATCTTGAACCGCGATAGCCGTTCGGCGTTGTTGGATCGGCACGCTGTAGTGGAGCATCGGGTGCTGGATGTGGAAAAAATGCAGAGCGCCGCTGGCGCGCTTTTAGGACAGCACGATTTTTCTGCTTTTCGGGCGCAAGGCTGTCAGGCAAAAACCCCGCTCCGGACCGTAACCCGCGTCGGCATTAACCGCAACGGTCAGCTGATTTTCATCGATATCGTGGCGAATGCTTTTCTGCAGCACATGGTGCGTAATATCGCGGGAGTGCTTATGGCTATAGGTATCGGAAAAGCGGCACCGGAATGGCTGAGAGAGGTTCTGGACGCCCGAGACCGCAATCAAGGAGGAGTGACCGCGCCACCTCATGGGCTATATCTCATGCGCGTGGCCTACCCGTCACGTTTCGGATTACCCGTCGGCGGAACAGTTTCGCCATGGCAACTGTCGGTGTCTGTGTAAGATGTACTAAGATCTACCCAATGAACTGGCTCAAGAAACTGTTACCGTCACGGATCCGAACCAACGGAACGACCAAACGTTCCGTTCCTGAGGGGCTATGGACCAGCTGTGATGCCTGCAAAGCAGTTTTGTATCGGGCTGAACTGGAACGCAACCTTGCCGTCTGTCCCAAATGCGGTCATCACATGCGGCTTGGCGCGCGCGATCGCCTAAACGGGTTTCTCGATGAAGGCGGCGGTGAGGAAATCGGTGCTGAACTGCAGGCAACCGACTTCTTAAGGTTTCGCGATAAGCGTCGCTACAAAGACAGGTTGAGTGACGCCATCAAACAAACGGGCGAGACGGATGCATTGGTGGCGGTGAAAGGAGAAGTTAAGTCTGTTGCTGTGGTTGCATGCGCGTTTGAGTTCGGTTTTATGGGTGGATCGATGGGCTCAGTGGTCGGTGAGCGTTTCGTACGGGCTGTGGATGTCGCCGTGGACCGACGTGTTCCGCTGGTATGCTTCGCTGCGAGCGGTGGCGCCCGCATGCAAGAGGCCGCAGTCTCGTTGATGCAAATGGCAAAAACTAGCGCAGCCATTGGTCAGCTGCGCGCCGCGAGGTTGCCTTATATTTCGGTGTTGACCGACCCGACCATGGGTGGCGTTTCCGCAAGTCTCGGGATGTTGGGTGATGTCAATATTGCGGAACCGAATGCACTCATTGGATTCGCCGGTCCACGTGTGATTGAGCAGACCGTTCATCAGGTGTTGCCAGAAGGATTTCAACGCGCCGAATTTCTGCTTGAACATGGGGCTATCGATATGATCGTACCGCGCGCCGACATGCGCGACCGGATTGCATCGTTGCTCGGAATGTTGGTACACCGTGAGCGCGTAGTTACTGGTGCGGCGAAGAGGGAAGCCGCTACGCCCAGTGGGCAGTCGCCTGCTAGTGGTCGAGGTGTGGTTGCCGCCGATGGGCCGGAATCGTTGTGAGATCCCACCCCTCCTCTCGGTCGGCGCCCGCTGGGCAACACTTTGCCAGTCTAGACGACTGGCTTGCATGGCAGGAATCCTTGCACGTACGAGAGATCGATCTTGGTTTGGAGCGCGTCCGTTCCGTCGCCGAGCGGCTCGCACTAAGCGTGCCTCTGTATCCGGTCATAAGTGTCGCAGGTACTAACGGTAAAGGTTCGAGCATTGCATTACTGGTCTCGATACTCGCGGCGGCAGGTTACCGTGTTGGTGCGTACACCTCACCGCATCTGCGTCGTTACAACGAACGGGTGCAGATTGGTGGACACTCGGTATCTGACAAGCGTCTTTGTGCGGCTTTCGAAAGGGTGGAGCACGCCCGGGGTGATACGCCCCTCACTTATTTCGAATTCGGAACACTAGCGGCTTTGGAGGTCTTCGGCGACGCGGATCTCGATATCGGCATACTTGAGGTTGGTCTTGGTGGGCGACTTGACGCGGTGAATCTGGTCGACGCTGACGTTGCGCTGATCACAACTATCGCCATCGATCATGTCGCCTGGCTCGGTGGTGACCGCGAGTCTATTGGGCGGGAAAAGGCGGGGATATTCCGACCCAGCCACCCGGCCGTCTACGCGGAGCCGGATCCGGCAGTCTCGGGCATCGCTGTGGCTGCGGGCATGCAGACCAAGCTGCAATTGTACGGTCGCGATTTTCAATATGAGCTAGATGGTAAGGTCTGGCATTGGTCGCGGGTTGGTAATGCCGCCGAGCCACTGCGTTATGACTCATTGCCACGCCCGCGCCTGAACGGAGATTGCCAAATACAAAATGCCGCTGGCGTACTGGCAGTACTGGACACACTGCGGGACCGCTTCCCTGTCTCTGATGGTGCGATCCGTCTAGGTCTGTCTCGTGCCTTTTTGAGCGGACGATTTGAAATTGTCGCAGGTCCTGTCCAGCACGTATTGGATGTGGCGCATAATGCGCAGGCCGCGAAAGCCCTGGCTCGCCGGCTTGATGCGTTGCAACCTGCTGCGCGGACCTATGCGGTCGTGGGCATGTTGATGGACAAGGATGCGGTGGCGGTGCTCACGCCGCTGGCCAGTAAGGTTGATCGATGGTTTGTCGGTGGAGTGAAGTCGGCGCGCGGTGCTGCACCTGCAGAGCTTGCCGAAGTAGTAAGGCGCGTCGCTCCGCGCGTACCGGTCAGCAGTTATAAGGAAATCGTTACCGCCAGCCAAGCAGCGACACGGTGCGCCGCTCCGGGTGATCGCATCGTCGTGTTTGGTTCGTTTTTGAGTGTGGGAGCGGTGCTGAAAGGTATTCAGCCGCTCGCAGACCAACACGAGGAGTTGTCATGGACGAACAATTGAAACGTAGGCTGGTCGGCGCCGCAGTATTGGTAGCGCTGGCGGTCCTCTTCCTGCCGATGCTGTTTGACGATTCAGCCGTCGACGCGCCAAGCCTAGAGGAAACTAATTTGCCACCGCGTCCCGACGAGGAAGGTTTCAGCTCCCGTATTATTCCACTGGATGCCACCGAATACGCCGCCGAGGAGCCGCATGGGGAGCTTGTAGAGTCGCCCGCAGCACTGCTGGACGAGGTGGCAGCGACCGCCGAGCCGCAAGACCCCGTGCTCGGTGTGCAGAGCTCGACAATGAATGTGGACTCGTCGACTCGGGTTGGTGTGACTGCCTGGGTTATCCAAGTTGGCAGCTTTTTAGAGAGTGATAATGCCGCAGCGCTGGAAGACCGTCTCAAGTCCTTCGGTTATCGTGCTTTTGTCGAAAAAGTCTACGGTGACAAGGGACCGGTGCACAGGGTGCGGGTCGGACCTGAGCTCATGCGTTCCGATGCCGACGTGTTGCGCGACAAACTAGAAAAAGAGGCCCAACTGTCGGGAATGGTGGTTAGGTACCCCTAAGTCATTTTGCTCTCGTTTTTCGAAGGAGAGGCTGAACTATGCTGTGGGTGGACATCGCGATCTTGGTGCTTATTGCCGTTTCCGCGGCTGTCAGTATTTTCAGAGGTCTCATGCGCGAGGTTCTCTCGCTGCTTGCCTGGATCACTGCGTTTGGCGTTGCGATAGCATTTTATAGAGATGTCTCGGCAGTTTTAGAGGACCATGTTAGTGCCGATCCTTCATTGCGCCTTACCGCGTCATTTCTCATCTTGTTCATCGGCGCTCTGCTGGTCAGCGGTACCGTCAATTGGATCATAATGAAACTTATGGCGAAGACCGGGCTTAGCGGTACGGATCGGGTGCTGGGCAGCATCTTCGGTATTCTGCGCGGTCTGATAATCATCCAGGTCCTTGTACTACTTGCAGGATTTCTGCCGGTGCCGCAAGATCCCTGGTGGCAGAACTCGTTGCTTCTCCAGCATTTCGAGCGTGGCGCCGAATGGATAGTCGCATGGCTGGATTTACCAGAATATTTCGCGGACCGTTTTGGTTATTCGCAAGTCCAGGAATGAGGAGTTAGACGATGTGTGGAGTCATCGGTATCGTTGGACGAAGCCCCGTTAATCAGGCGCTGTACGATGGGCTTACGGAGCTGCAACACCGTGGTCAGGATGCTGCTGGGCTTGCTACTTACGATAAGGGTCGGATCTTCCTCCGGAAACAACGTGGACTGGTCAGGGACGCCTTCGAGACGCGACACATGCTGAACTTGAAGGGCAATACCGGCGTCGGTCATGTTCGCTATCCGACGGCCGGTAATTCTTCCTCTGCCGAAGCACAACCCTTTTATGTCAACTCGCCCTACGGTATTACGCTTGCTCACAACGGTAACCTGACTAATGCCGATGACCTAAAGCGCGATCTTTTTCGCGATGATCTACGCCACATCAATACCGAGTCTGATTCGGAGATCCTACTCAACGTATTCGCTCATGAGTTGCAACGTCTCGGTAAGCTCCGCATTGGTGCAGAGGACATTTTTGCTGCTGTGTCACGGCTGCACAAGCGCTGCAGCGGCGGCTATGCGGCGGTGTCGATGATTACTGGCGTGGGCGTCATTGGTTTTCGTGATCCCAACGGTATTCGTCCGTTGGTTTTCGGTAGACGTCAGACCGACCTAGGGCCGGAGTACATCATCTCCTCGGAAAGCGTTGCAATCGATATGCTTGGTTTTGAAATAGTCCGCGATGTGAAGCCCGGTGAAGTGGTGTTTATCACTACAGACGGGGTGCTGCATTCACGCGAATGCGCGCCCGGTGCCAGCTTGGCGCCGTGTATTTTTGAGCTGGTTTACTTGGCCCGCCCCGACTCGATTATCGATGGGATATCAGTGCACAAGGCGCGTATGCGCATGGGTGAGAAGCTGGCCGAGAAGATCAGACGCCTGCGTCCCGACCACGGGATCGATGTAGTGATCCCGATTCCTGATACAGCAAGAAGTTGTGCTCTCGAATTAGCCAATGTGTTAGACATCAAATATCGCGAAGGTTTTATCAAGAATCGTTACATTCCACGGACCTTCATCATGCCGGGGCAAAGCCTGCGGCGAAAGTCGGTACGGCAAAAACTTCATGCCATCAATCTCGAATTCGAAGGTAAAACCGTATTGCTAGTGGATGACTCGATCGTGCGGGGTACGACCTCAAGCCAAATCATCCAGATGGCGAGAGAAGCAGGTGCGAAAAAAGTTTATTTTGCCTCGGCCGCACCAGCGGTGTCTTATCCGAATGTCTATGGCATCGACATGCCGTCTCGAAAGGAACTGGTTGCACACAAACGCACGACCGAGCAGGTCAGCCAGCTGATTGGGGCTGATTGGTTGATTTACCAGGATCTTGAAGATCTGATCGACTCCGCGCGAAAAGGTAATCCTCAGGTCGAGCAGTTCGATTGTTCCTGTGTTGACGGCAATTACGTCACTGGTGACGGGAGTGCGGGCTACCTCACGCAACTGGAGAATATTCGTTCCGATGATGCGAAAAACCGACGCCATGGAAGTGAGAACAACCTTAACGATCTCTCGATGAACGATCAGCATGCTTGACGATTAGTTGACAGTGTGCGAGGTTTCTTCTAGCCTCTGCCATAGTTAGTGGCGCCGATTTGAGATTCAGCTTGCGGGCGCGTTAAAAAACAGCTAAAGCGACCGAGATCTGCTTCGGCCTAAGCTGTGAGCAGGTTTTTTTTTGCCTGCCACTCGCCCGCAATACAATGTTTTGCGGAGAATCGAAATGAAACACCAGTGTGAACCAAGCAATTCGGCTGGTCCGGGTTTGAGTACTGTTGGTGTGTGGGAGGGCGCCGTGCGAACCGGCGAACAGGAGCAAAGTGAACCATTGTTCCTGACCTCGAGTTTTGTGTTCGATAATGCCGAACAGGCCGCCGCGCGGTTTGCCGGTGAAGAGGCTGGCAACGTTTACTCGCGGGTCACTAATCCGACGGTGCGTGTCTTTGAAAAGCGGTTGGCGGCGTTGGAGGGTGGTGAGCGTTGCGTTGCTACTGGCTCCGGGATGAGCGCAATTCTTACCTGCGTTATGGCGCTACTGAAGTCAGGTGACCACATCGTCTCGTCGCAGGGTATCTTCGGCAGTACGCTCGGCCTGTTCGACGATATTTTTGCGCGTTTTGGAGTGCGAACCGACTATGTGCCTCTTACCGACTACGCCGCTTGGGCGGCCGCCATTGCTCCTGAAACACGCATGCTGTTTCTCGAAACACCGTCAAACCCTCTAATGGAAATTGCTGATATCGCGCGCCTCGCAGAACTTGCCGAAGCTCATCGCTGCATGCTGGTCGTTGATAACTGCTTTTGTACACCGGCGCTGCAGCAGCCAATCAAGTTAGGCGCAGATCTGGTTGTGCATTCGGCAACTAAATACTTGGACGGCCAGGGGCGCTGTATCGGCGGCGCGATCGTTGGCCGCGACGCAGTTCTCGAGACAGATATTCTCGCTTTCTCACGCAGTGCCGGGCCATCCCTGAGTCCGTTTAATGCTTGGGTTTTTCTTAAAGGTCTGGAGACGCTACAACTGCGCATGCGTGCCCACTGCGACAATGCATTCACGCTGGCTCGTTGGTTGGACGAACATCCCAAAGTTGTCGCGGTGCATTATCCTGGGCTCAGTTCACATCCCCAACACGCGCTTGCCGCCCGGCAGCAGACGCAATTTGGTGGCATGCTGTCGTTCGAAGTAGCGGGCGGGCGTGAAGGGGCTTGGCGTGTGATTGATGCTGTCAGGCTCTTTTCGATTACCGCAAATCTTGGTGATACTAAAAGCACTATCACCCATCCGGCTACTACAACCCACCGGCGCCTGGGTGAGGAGGGGTGTGCACGGGCAGGGATCGCGGCTGGACTCGTACGTTTGTCGGTGGGGATTGAGGATGTCGAGGATTTAATTGCTGATCTTGATTTTGCGCTTGGTGACTGACTTAACGTGGGATGGAGTATTGCCTCGAAATGGCGATTCTGTCTAGGGCGCACGTTTGGCAGAGTTTTGGGGGAAGGTTGGAACATCGCCTTGATCTTGTCCAACGCCTGTTTCGACAATCATTCATTAAACAAATACACACGCATCCGCAATCAAAACAACCCGATAATCCTCCCATCATCATCAATATCGATCCGCTCCGCCGCCGGAACCTTTGGTAGACCTGGCATGGTCATCATGTCGCCACATATGGCGACAACGAATCCGGCGCCGTTGGCGATCCTGACTTCGCGTATTTCTACGACATGATCGGCTGGGGCACCGCGTAGTAGCGGATCGGTACTGAAGGACATCTGAGTTTTGGCCATGCATATTGGGAGGTGGCCGTAGTCCTCGTTCAGGGTAGCGATCTGGGCGCGGACTTTGGCGTGGGCGATTATCTCCTTGGCGCCGTAAATCTTGGTCGCGACGGCATGCATTTTTTCCCATAGCGAGTCACTGTCGTCGTAGGCGAATTGGAGTTCGGGAGGGTTGCCCTCCACCGTTTCAATGACTTCCCTTGCCAGCGATTCAGCGCCGCCGCCGCCGTCGGCCCAATGGCGGGCGACGTGGGCTTTTGCGCCGAGTTCGCCGATCCTGTTCTGTAATAGTTCTATTTCGGCGTCGGTATCGACCGTGAAGTGGTTAATCGCCACCACGCAGGGTAAGCCGAAATGATTTTGAATATTGTCAAGGTGGCGTTCCATGTTGACTATGCCGCGGTCCAGAGTTTTCAGGTTCTCCGTCTCAAGGTCGGCGCGGTCGGCGCCACCGTGATACTTCAGTGCCCGCACGGTGACGACGAGCACAACAGTCGACGGTTTTAGGCCTGCTTTGCGGCATTTGATGTCGACAAATTTCTCGGCGCCGAGGTCAGCGCCAAAACCAGCTTCAGTGACTACATAGTCGGCGAGCTTCAATGCTGTCTTAGTTGCCATTACCGTATTGCAGCCGTGTGCGATATTGGCGAATGGTCCGCCATGCACGAAGGCAATATTGTTCTCCAACGTCTGCACGACGTTTGGTTTAATCGCATCTTTCAACAGTGCCGCCATTGCACCTTGTGCATTGAGGTCACGCGCATAAACGGGTTTTCGATCGCCACGGGTATAGCCGATGACAATGGCTCCGAGGCGTTCTTTCAAACCATGCAATGAGTCTACCAAGCAAAGAATAGCCATGATCTCGGAGGCCACGACAATGTCATAACCGTCTTCGCGGGTGTAACTGTTTGCTGTTCCGCCAAGACCGATCACGATCTTGCGCAACGCCCGATCGTTCATATCGACCACGCGTTTCCATTGGATTAAACGCGAATCGATATTGAGGGGGTTTCCGTGGCTGATATGATTGTCCACCATCGCGGAGAGTAGGTTGTGGGCAGCGCCTATGGCGTGGAAATCGCCGGTGAAGTGCAGATTGATGTCCTCCATGGGCACGACCTGTGCGTAACCGCCACCCGCGGCGCCCCCCTTGATGCCGAAACAAGGGCCCAGTGAGGGTTCTCGCAGGCACACGATTGCTTTCTTGCCAAGCCGGTTAAGCGCATCACCCAAGCCCACAGTGGTGGTCGTCTTGCCCTCACCTGCTGGGGTAGGGCTGACCGCAGTAATCAGGATCAGTTTTCCATCGGGTTGCTCCTTGAGGCTTTCTATGTAGGTCAGTGAGAGTTTCGCTTTGTAATGGCCGTAGGGATCTAGATGTTTGGCCTCAATGGAATAACGCTCAGCGGCCAATTCCATTATAGGGCGCATGCTCGCGCGTTGAGCAATTTCAATATCCGAGGCCATAACTACAGTTCCTTTAAGATTACACAACACTGACGCAACGTCCGTTGCATCAATAGCATATACAAATTTAATTCTGGCACACTGGTTCTGACGAACCGATCCAGGCTGGTGTTCTCCTTTGCGCATTTTACCGGGAAAGCCGCCATGAATTCATCACCGTCAGACGACAACCCCCGCGTTCGGCTCTCGTCCGCGTTTTTCGCCGAGGCATTGAAGCGCGTCCGGTTGTGCCCGCCTGACGCATCCTCGGGTATTGCGTTGACCCTGTGTCGATAGATCTGGTGGTCATCCTCGGTAGCCGTCTAGAAATGATCGGGGTGCACCCACAAGCAACTTTGCAGGAGGCTTTTAGAGACGCTGGACGGCTCTGAGGCGGAAGCGCTGTACGTCAGTCGTAGGTCGCTCCTAAGGCCGAGCGGGCTTTAGGAATTGTGCTGAGGCAGGATATCGAATGCGTTTACCAAACTCGGCCGAGTGGGGCTACCTGATTGTGAATTGAGGATGGTTCTGGTAGGTTGGAAGCGAGAACTATATGCGGCATTGGCACCTCAGATCCACGCGAATCCAGGCTTCCCCGACTGGGAAGCAGGGGCTAGCCACCCCCTTTAATTTTGCCATCGAACTCGCTCGGTGGTGAATGAAAAATAAATCCGACCAATCGTTCACCCGTTTCGTCTTTGTCACGGGAGGGGTGGTCTCATCGCTGGGTAAGGGCATTGCATCGGCCTCGCTCGGCGCGGTCCGTGAGGCGCGCGGGTTAAAATTGGCGATGCGAATACTGGATCCTTACATTAACGTTGATCCGGGCACCATGAGCCCCATACAGCACGGCGAAGTGTTTGTTACCGACGATGGGGCAGAGACTGATTTGGATCTTGGGCACTATGAGCGCTTCGTTAGA
>CAZBOQ010000116.1:0-4243 GCA_964493555.1 uncultured Gammaproteobacteria bacterium
TTTCTCCGCGATTGCCTTGCCGACACCCGGAAGCTCCTCCAACGACCGGCCTTCGGCGACCAGATCGCTTAAGCCAACACCTAAGGCATCGATCTCATCAGCAGCGAACCGGTAAGCGCGTAGCCGAAATGTATCGGCACCGTCTATCTCAAGTAAATCGGCATACCGGCTGAGCACCGCGGCAATTTCAACGTTCATCATATCGCTATCCTTTAATGACACCTGCGCATTGGGCTTCGCTCAACCCAAAATCAATAAAGAAACAAAAGGCCTCCGCCGAAAAGAAAGAACGTCACCAGAAAAATCACGAAGGTATAACCCATGATCTGGCGCATATGCAGGCCGGCGATCGCCAGTAGCGGGATGGTCCAGAATGGTTGTATCGCATTGGTCCATTGATCCCCGTAGGCAATTCCCAGTACCACCAGTGCCGGCTCCACGCCCATGTTCTGTGCGGCTTCGATGAATATCGGACCTTGCACCGCCCACTGGCCACCACCAGATGGGACAAACATGTTCACCAGCCCGCCGGCAAGAAACGCAAAAAAGGGTAAGGTATCGGGAGTTGAGATGGCGGTGAACCAATCTGAAATCACTGATCCCAAACCAGTCCCCTGCATGATTCCCATGATCCCGGCGTAAAAGGGATATTGCAGAATAATCAATCCGATTATCGCGCTTGCATCCACAATCAAGCGCGCGTAGTGCAACGGCGAACGAGCCAGCAAAAGGCCTAGCCCCAGGAAACTCCAGTTGACGATGTTTAGGTTGAGATTGAATCCACGACTGTAGAACCAATAGAACAGATACGCTCCCAACAAAATCGCAAGGCTCAAGTTAAGCGCACGCGAATTATCGATGCGCTGCGCAAACGTTAACGTTTCCGGTGCACCCAGCTCCGAATCCTCCGTTGGCGTCTCTTGTAGGATAGCGGGATCGAACTCCACCACCTTTTCCTTATCAGGCCGCATCAACGGACAAACAATTGCAATCACCGCCACCGACAACAACGCGAGCAACATATTGGTCGATGTAAAGGTCGTATCGGTCACGGGGATGACGCCGATTTGCGCTTCCAGTGTATGCCCGGGGGTCGCGACGAAAAGTGGCGCCGAGCCAGAATAGCCCATATGCCAAACACAGAACCCGGCATAGGCGGACGCAACCAGCAAAGGATAATGCACGGCGATCCCGCGCTGTCGTGCGCCGAGCGCAACCTGACGTGCGACTATGGCGCCGACGATCAAGCCCAATGACCACGCAATCAACGCGCTGAATCCTGAGAACAACGCAACCAGCGCATATGCTTGAAACTCCGTTTGCGGTAGTCCGCCGACATGGAGCAAAAGACGCTGCACTGCATCGGTATGGGCCAACGCGTGTGCGGCAACCAGCGTGATACTGATTTGCGCGGTAAATGCCAGCAACGACGGCAGCCCGGCACCCCAGGCGTCCACGGTTTCGACCAAGCCCGACGGCGTCAGCGCCAGCGCCAGCAGGCATGCGACAAACGTCAACAGAATTGCGAAGACAAATGGATCAGGATAGTAACGTTCTACGAAAACTACGAACGGCCGAGAGAGAAATTGAAAAAACTTCATCGCGACAATCGAGCTGCTTTCAATCCGCGTCTATATCGATCCGTTGGAGCGGATCCGACATCAACACCTGATGGCTTGCCATCCTCACTGAAGCACACGATGTCCTAATGCCAGCCACGCTGAACTGCGCCATGAACCAAAACGGGGCGACTCATGGAGACGCATTGTAACAGCGCGCGATAAGCGCAGGTGGCCGAACTGGATCCCCTTTCGGCCACCTGCTAGATTCATTGCTATGGACATGAAGAGTAAGCAGATAGAGAAGACCACGGCCACCCACTGGGGTTCGTATAAAGCGGTGGTCGAGAACGGCCGGCTGATCGAGATGAAAGGCGTCGATAGCGACATCGAGCCAACCCCCTTCGCGCAGAGCTACGTCGATACCATCGATTCACCGTTGCGAATCGCGCAACCGATGGTACGGCGCGGTTTTCTGGAAAAACGCCAGGCCTCGGACCGAAGTAAACGCGGCACGGAGCCCTTTGTTCCGGTTTCCTGGGACGATGCCGAACAATTGGTCGCCGACGAACTGAGCCGAGTGCGGGACGATTTCGGCAATGAAGCCATCTATGCCGGGTGTTACGGCTGGGCCAGCGCTGGACGCTTCCATCATGCGCAAAGCCAGATACACCGCTTCTTAAAGCAGTTTGGTGGTTACACCGACTCGGTCGGAAGCTACAGCTTCTCGGCCGCCGAGGTGATACTGCCCCACATCATTGGCGATATGTGGGCATTTCTTGTAGGTGGCCTGACCGGATGGCCGTCTATCGTCGACAACACTGAACTGATGGTTTGCTTCGGCGGCCTACCGCTAAAGAACGGACAGGTTGCCAACGGCGGCACCGGTAAACATGTTCAGCGTGAGTACATGCAGGCGGCCAAAGCCAACGGTTGTAAGTTTGTGAACATCGGACCGATCCGTGCCGACACCGCTGATTTTCTGGACGCAGAGTGGCTCGCACCCGTACCGGGCAGCGACACCGCAATCATTCTGGGCATCGCGCACACACTGGTCACCGAGGATCTGCACAATCGCGCTTTCCTCGACAAATACTGCGTCGGCTTCGATCGCTTTACGCCCTACTTAATGGGTGAAAGCGACGGGCAAGCCAAGGATGCCGACTGGGCGGCAAGTCTGTCCGGACTCCCAGCGGACAAACTCCGGGAACTTGCCCGCCGCATGGCGGCACATCGCACCATGGTTTCAGTGAGTTGGTCGCTACAACGCCAGGACCACGGAGAACAGACATACTGGGCAGCGACTACACTGGCTGCCATGCTTGGACAGATCGGCCTCCCTGGTGGCGGCATCGGTTATGGCTATTGCGCCGAGAACGCTATCGGCAACCACACCGGTATGTTTCACTGGGCTTCGCTCGAACAAGGCATTAACAAGGTCAAAACAATCATCCCGGTAGCACGCATCGCCGACATGCTCCTCAATCCCGGCGCACCATTCGATTTCAATGGTCGCGAACACCACTATCCAGATATACGACTCATCTATTGGGTTGGCGGGAATCCATTTCATCATCACCAGGACCTGAACCGCCTGCGCAAGGCATGGGCCCACGCGGAAACTGTCATCGTCCATGAGCCGTGGTGGAACCCGCTGGCCAAGCATGCCGATATCGCCCTACCTGCCACTACCACGTTAGAACGCAACGATCTTTCTTGTAATCCAATCGACGGCTACGCCTACCCAATGGAAAAAGTTGTCGAACCCGTAGGCGAAGCGCGCAACGATTACGATATCTTCTCCGGTGTCGCCAAACGGCTGGGCTTCGATGCTGAGTTTACCGAAAACCGGGACGAAAAGGCGTGGCTGAAACATCTGTTTAATATCTCCCGCCAACGCGGTGAGGAAGCCGGTATTGAAATGCCGACCTTCGAAGATTTTTGGGAACACGGTTTATTCCAAGTACCAACCCCTGCTGCACCCAACATCATGCTCGAGTCTTTCCGTAAAGATCCCGAGACCAACCCGTTGCCAACAACACCATCGGGGAAAATCGAGATCTATTCCGAACGGATTGCGGGATTCGGGTATGACGATTGCCGTGGGCACGCAACGTGGTTTGAACCCGGCGAGTGGTTAAACGGCTCGCTGGCCGGGACCTATCCGCTGCACTTGCTGTCCAATCAACCCAAGACGCGGCTACACAGCCAACTCGATCACGGATCATGGAGTCGTAAGCACAAGATCAAAAACCGGGAAGCCATGACTGTGCATCCCGAAGACGCGGGGTCCCGTGAAATTGCCGACGGAGACGTGGTGCGTGTTTTTAACGATCGTGGGCAGTGTCTGGCCGGTGTCATTGTCAGCGACGAAGTCCGACCCGGTGTGGTACAAATGTCGACCGGTGCGTGGTACGACCCCGACCAAGGTGATGACGACGGTTTATGCAAACACGGCAATGTCAACGTACTGACCCGCGACAAGCCGACTTCGAAACTGGCACAAGCCTGCTCGGCGCACACCTGCCTAGTGCAGATTGAACGCTACGACGGCGAATTGCCGGAGGTGACCGCGTTTATACCGCCCGAGATAGTCTCGAGATAGACCGGCCTGCCCAGGTAAACATAGCAAGCGCAGGGAGCCCAGCGAGGATCTGTAGCCAACCGAGGACGCCGTCGCCGCT
>CAZBOQ010000117.1:0-4045 GCA_964493555.1 uncultured Gammaproteobacteria bacterium
CCTTCCCGTACCCGTCCGCACCCATGTCATCGGAGAATTCCTGCGTGACCGGCGCACCACCCACCATTATCTTCACATCATCGCGCAGCTCCGCGTCGATGAACGCCTCTATAGTCGTGCCCATATTTGGCATCGTAGTGGTCAGCAACGCGGACATCCCCATCAACGGAGCTCCGTGCTCCTCTATCGCATCGATGAAGGCATCAGCCTCAGTATCCACACCAAGATCATGCACAATGAATCCCGATCCGCGCAGCATCATGATGCACAGGTTCTTACCAATGTCGTGCAGATCCCCTTTAACCGTACCCATAACGACCGTGCCGGCAGGCTCTACACCCGAATCCGACAGGATCGGTTCGATATGTTTCATCCCTGCTTTCATCGCGCGTGCACAAGCGAGCACCTCAGGGACAAAAATAAACGCTTCGCGAAACTTTATCCCGACGATACTCATACCCGCAATGAGGCCGTCATCCATAATCTCAAGTGCTTCTATGCCGTCTGCCAAGGCGGCCTGGGTAAGACGGTCGACGTCATCGTCGTCACCTTCGATGATACCGACAGCGATCTCCTGCATGGCCGGGCTTACCCGTGCAAACAACTCGATGGAGCGATTTATCTCCTCAGGTCGCTCCAGATATTCCTCAATTTCTTCGCGAATTGTTTGGTTCGCGATATCGGTCAATTCAGCCACTTTAAACCCTCTTCGCTTAATTCAAGTATTCGCCGCCGATCACTACCGTGGCGCCTCATTGTTGGCATGCCAGGCCTTGACCGCTCTCGGGATCTCCTTGAGATTTTCAATGGGGGTTTGTAGCGGAATGGCGCACTCAGGCCCGACCATCGCAACTCCTGCGTCCAGATTTGCAAACACCTCCTCCCTAACCTCGTCCGGCCCTTTTGAAAATAAAGTCTCCGGATTATTAATGTTCCCTACTAACGCAATTCGATCTTTTGTGACGTCCATCGACTCTTGCGGTTTATTTTTTGAATCGTAGTGGAACGCCGCCATGCCAGTACGTGCGATGTACTCCATGCGGTCTACGGTACGCCCGCAAATGTGGAGAATAATGTGTCCGGGAATACGCTCGGCAAATTCCGTGTGCAACTCGGTTAAAAAGCGGTCGTAGTATTCGCCGCTGACCAGATCGCCGGTAGCATGATCGGGTAACGTTACAGCATCCGCGCCGGCTTCGAGCTGCGCCACCCCGTACGCGACGGTAAGATCTTTAATCCCGTCCAGACATCTCTTGGTTTTGTCCGGATCATCGCGCGACATGAGGAGAAACGGTTCGACCCCGAAGCAATGGTAACCCAGCGACCAGGGACCCATGGTCTTGCCGATAATCGCAACCTCATTGCCGAATTCCTTGCGCAGAATTTTGATCGCTTCAACAACACATTTCATATCTGGATGATCGAAAATATTGTCAGGGATCTTTATATCCTCCGGCTCGAACCAGATCGGATCGTACATTCGTACTGTGGGCCAATTGTCTTTTTGTTCCCATTGCATATTGCAACCCAATGCTGAAGACTCCTGGATAATGCTGAATACCGGCATGATGGTGTCGAATCCAAGCTCGGTATAACCGGTAGCGGCGAGGCGTGCCATCAACTCCGGTTCTCGATTGGCGTCTGGAAACGGCGCGTCGCCCAGATCCATTAATTCCACCGTGGCAACGGAGGTTGGATTACATACCGGCGTGCGATCGACCGGTTGCCCAGACAATGCCGCAAGCACGCGCTGTCTGCTCGTCATCGGCGCTCCGATTTGTGCAGTCATAGTGGTCCTCTCTAGCGTTAGTTGTTGGGTGCAGCGAGCACACCCCGGGACATCAGCTCTTCCGCTTCACGCATCGCCGCACGCACGTTCTGGGCTCGAACCATCAGCGCACCCACTAGCGCATCATGGGCATGGCCGCAGAGGAAGCTTAACTTTTGGTCAGACTGCTCGTCCTGCGTCATATCAGTAAGTTTCAACAACCCACGAGCGATTACGGACACTCGTCGCCCGCCCGTTTCGGGATCGGCGTTACTTACTATTTTGTAAGATCCACCACCCAACGATTCCGCGGTTATCTCAGCATCGGATTTTTTGTCATATATGGTCAAACCGCGCACGTAGGCCGCGTTGCCAGGAGCGAGCTTGCAGGCGTCAATAAAAATTCGTCGCATCGCTTTTTCATGAGGTTCTCCGCACGAGAAGCACAATAAACCGTCTCTGTTTGTTTCCAGGTCACCGAGGGTGCTCATTGTTTTGCGGATGACTGAAATGCGCTCGGCGGCACCCGGTCGGGCACTGTACGTTTTTACCAGATAGTCAACACCATCGGTACGATCTTGGCGATACAGGCCGATAGAGATGTTCTCAAAATAAGGATCGAGCGAGACCAATTCAACGCGTACTCCGATATCAGTTGTTTTTCCCATCGCGGTTTCTAAGGCCCAGTTGCGAGTCTTATTTTTCCAAAGTCGCCAATGTGAAGGCTTGGATGTACTGCATATGCGCCTGGCAGGCATGCACCGCCTTTCCTTCAGACGCGTCGACTATAGCTCGGCCGATATCGGCGTGTAACCGGGCTACATGTGCAAGATCATCAGTGACCGAGTGGTGTTTATGCCAGAAACGCCGCGACAAACCATGCAGCTGCCGCAACATACGTGAAACAAACTCGTTGTCAGTAGCCTCAGCCAAAAGTTCGTTAAACTCCTTGTCTAACCGAATGAATTGCCGGTAGTCCCGACTGCCCGCAACGCCGACCATCGATTCAGAGATCTCCCCGAATCGTTGTCGTTGTGTATCGCTCGCACGTCGTACCGCCAAACTCACCTGCAACTCTTCAAGTACCCGGCGCGTTTCCAGCAAACGCAATTGTTGCTTCACATCGATGCTCGTAGTGCGTATACCGCGCCGCGGCATGATCTCGACAAGGTTCTCAGCTTCCAGGCGTTGTAAGGCCTCGCGTACGGGGGTGCGTCCAAGACCCAGCTGTTGAACAAGCCGTGCTTCTGAAAAAAGCATGCCCGGAGCTAAGTCCATGGTGACTATTTTTTCTTCTAGTAATGCATAGGCCAAATTGGCCTTGGACGTAGGCGTGTCGTTTAGCACGACTGCGGCCTCAGTCATGGGACAATTACTCCTCTCAAAAAGCGCTGTAGCACCACAGTAGTCACCGATTAACTCTAGCTTAACTGATATATCAATGTAAGACAATTAACATATGAACACAAAATATGGATTTAAATCAACATAAACTATTGTTTTATGGTACTTTTACCTTTACTCACAATACATGGTCCTTGCGGCTGGACACACCAGCCCCGCACGGCAAAAAATCATCTAGTGACCTCAAGCATGCCATCCAATCTGAACTCCACAGTGTGTGATTTATTGCAAGCCGAGGACTTGCCCATGACATTCCTCGAACCTATCGCGGAATTCTATTGGCCGTTGGCCACGTACTTAGCAAGACATCGCGAAAGGTTAGGGCGCGCGATGATGCTCGGCATCAATGGCCCACAAGGTGCTGGCAAATCAACACTCGCTCGGATACTGGAACTAGTTTTTACAGAGGAATTTAATCTGCCTACCGCGGTCGTTTCGCTCGACGATCTCTATCTAACCCGCGCACAACGCGTGGAGCTCAGCCGAGAAGTACACCCACTATTGATTACCCGCGGCGTTCCTGCGACCCACGATATTACGCTGGGCATTGCAACGCTAGAGAGCTTGTCGCGGGCGACAGACGATGAGATCACCCATATTCCGAGGTTCGACAAGTCACGCGACGAGCGTGTGCCATTTGCAGATTGGGACGTGTTTCGCGCTCGGGCGGAAGTTGTGATACTGGAGGGCTGGTGCGTCGGTGCAAGACCGGAACAAGACGACGCACTATTACATCCGATAAACGAGTTGGAGCGTACCGACGATCCGAATGGCGTCTGGCGCAACCACGTCAACGCAGCCTTAGCTGGAACGTATCAGGCCTTGTTCGCGAAACTGGATCATCTGATCTTTTTCAGAACGCCAGGTTTCGAA
>CAZBOQ010000118.1:0-20270 GCA_964493555.1 uncultured Gammaproteobacteria bacterium
CGATGGGCACATACCAAAACAACGCGTGCCGACGTGCCGCGGCTCCTTCGTCGCCATAATGCAACCAGAAGCACCGGTCTCCGTCATCGCCCAGCCCTCTATGAGTGGAAAACCGAACCGTTTCTCGAAACGTTCCTGATGTTTAGGATCCACGCCAGCGCCAAATCCGAATTTGATTTGGCGGCTGAAGTCATCTTCGATCGATACTTCGGAATTAAGAAGCATGGCTGGCATAACGCCCAGATAATGCAAGCAACTCGCCCGCGATTCGCGCACCGTAGTCCACCACGATGATCCGTGGAAGCGGTCCAGTTGAATGATGCAACCACCACTGGTGACCATACCCATAAAGGAACTCGCTAGCGCATTCATGTGTACCAACGGCAGCGGAGTGATCAGACGTTCCTGGCCTGGCTCGAGCGCAATATAGTCGCCTGCCTCGACGTACCAACGCCCCGTATTCGTAAAATAATGATTGGAGAGCATGCAGCCTTTAGGCTTACCTGTAGTTCCGGAGGTGTAAAGCATCGCGGTTTCCGAATCATCACCGGCTGTACCGAATGCAACAGGCCCAGTTGCCGTTACCAAATGCTCGAAGGAACCGCAGTCCTGCACCGGAGGTGCTTTCGTGATCAATTCAACAGCGCTTTGGATTTTGTCGACGTATTCTGGCAAAGAGACAACTAAACAAGCGTCGCTGTGCTCAATGACATAAGCCATCTCATCGCGCATGAAGCCAGAGTTAACAGGAACGATACTGACTCCGAGTGAATTCAACGCAAGAAAATGGAGGAACATTTCCATCCGATTATCGAGGGCCAGTGCTATACGTTGCCCCAAGCCGTAGCCTGCTTTTTCGTAAGCGTCCCTCAGTGTTTCTATCCGCGTCAGGGCTTGCGAATAACTAAGCTCGATTGCGGCATTATGGTAAGTCACAGTCGCCTGTGCCGGAATATGCAAGAAAGGGCGATCAGCATAGCGATCCGCAGTTTTCCGAAAAACGTCATAAACAGTCATGCATTCATCTCGTCGGTCCAAACTCCGCCTGTTCCAATGCCGCGTCGAATCCCTCGGCCTCCCGCCTCGCCTCCGCGCTTAAATCGGACTTGGATACCATCCAGGCCACCAGAAAGGCGGTCGGCATCGAAAACAAAGTTGGATAAGCATAAGGAAAAACAGCCTTTTCGAAACCCAGTGCACCAACCCAGACGTTTGGACCTAACATGATCAGAACCAGCGCTAAAAATAAACCTGACCCACCACCGATAATCGCCCCGCGAGTCGTCAGCCCCCGCCAGTACATCGCCAGCAAAAGTACAGGGAAATTTGCGCTTGCTGCGATCGCCATCGGAATAGTCGCCAATACCGCAACGTTCTGATTTTGGAATTGAATTCCAAGAACGATACCAACAACGCCTAATCCGATCGTCGTTGATCGTGACACCCACAGCTCCTCGCGTTCGTTACTACGCCCGTAACGGATGACGTTCGCATACAGGTCATGAGAAACCGTTGCCGCTGCCGACAAGGTGATACCGGATACGACAGCGAGGATGGTGGCAAAGGCAACTGCCGATATAAATCCTAGAAATAAATCGCCTCCTAACAACTGCGATAAATGGATCGCCGCCATATTTCCACCACCGATCAATTTGACCCCACCTGCGCTGAATTGCGGATGATCGATCAACAACACCATAGCTCCCAAACCAATTACCAGGACTATCCAATTGAAGTAAGTAATCAAAACGATCGCGACTCCCGCCGAGCGACGGGCTTCACGAGCATCCGGGACCGTGAAAAACCGCATCAAGACATGAGGCAAGCCAGCTGGGCCGCCGATGAACGCCAGGCAAACCGAAAGCACCGCGATCGTGTCGGGGAAATATATACCAGGACGCATCACCGCCATACCTCGTGGATGAGCGGCGACCGCCTCGGTCGCTAGGCGCGGTATATCGAATTCAAAAAACGCCAGAACCATAACGCAGAGCATCGTCCCACCCAGCAGTAACAATGCAGCCTTGACGATTTGAACCCAGGTCGTAGCAATCATTCCGCCAAAACTCACGTAAAGCGTCATCAGAACACCAACCCCGATCACACCTTGCACATAGGATAAACCAAACAAATTCTCGACTAAGGTACCCGCCGCAACCATTTGCGCGAGTAAGTAAGGGATCGCGACGACAATCGTGCCGACGGCTGCAAAAGTTCGAATGGGCCCACGTTGCAATCGGACTGAAAGCGCATCTGCAAAGGTATAACGACCCAAATTACGCAACCGATCGGCAATCAACATAAGTACGATCACCCAGCCAACGGTGAGTCCCACCTGAAAGAAAAGAGCATCGTAACCGGTAAGGAAAAATAGCCCGATGACACCCAAAAACGACGCGGCCGACATGAAGTCACCAGCGATCGCGAAGCCATTTTGGATACCGCCGAGCTTGCTTCCAGCTGCGTAAAAATCGCTCCGGGAGCGCGTACGTCTCGCGGCCCACCAAGTAATGCCCAGGGTAATGGCCACAAACAGCAGAAACGCACTTATTGCAACGTGATTAACTGAGGATTCGATTGAAAACCCCTAGCTGGGCAACTTGTCCGGCGGATGAGGTGTCTTGTTGCAGAGATAAACATACAGGAGCGCCATTACCACCGAAAACCAGGCGACAACAAAACCCACGACTATTCCGACCGATAGTGGATTGTCTGAAGCGATCGGCGCACCAAGCGTCTCAGGCGCATGCAATGAAATAAGGCAAAAGCTGATGTACATCACCAACACAGTGCAAACAATGCCTACCACGAGACGGCGGCGACGACGGCGAATGGCCTCTCGAATTAGATCCATTTAGTTGCTAGCCGAAGAAATCAGAAACAAATGAGGATATTGTCCATGGGTGCATCACAATTGACCAGATCGACGCGTTTGCGCCGAATCCGGTACCCATCATCTGTAGTATGCGCCAATTGATGAGTCACGTTACCACCAAACGTATGCTGCACGTCCCGCCGGTACTGGAACATGATGAAACGCGAGTTAACTACACAGCTCCCATCGTCCGCGTCGAAACTGTCTAGCATCACATTAGAGACGACGTGCACGCTACGTGGCAACGGCTGCAATGAAAATGCATTGGGGTGTGAGTAACGTTTCAATCGAACGGCCCGGAGCATTTTCGTTTCATACATGATGGATTGGTGATTTATACCATCTGGCTGGCCGGGCGTCGCCGGTACCCAATACTCACCATCTTCAGTGAACAACGCATCCCATTCCTGCCATTTCTGCTCGTCTAGGAGGCGCGCCTCGTTGTAAAGAAACCGCTCCAGTGAACGGATATCGGGCCGCTCCTGTGCAGATGGATCAAGTATTGCGCTCATCCGGCAGTTCCGTTCAGCAGGTAATTCTTCCAAGCATGGTATTGATGGCGAAAAACCATATCACTGGTACCAAGACATTCCTTGAAGCCTTCGTCGTCCGGCTCGTCATCATTCGGATAACGGTGCATACTTACCCACTCGTTGTCACCGTTCCCAAGCCCGTATTGCACCCTGTGGTACGCCTCATAATCGTCTGGACCCACCAAGTTACCGTGCGAATTGATCAGGTTAGAATATAGAATTGAGCGCTGAAACAATTCGTCTGGAGCTCCTTTCAAACGAAACACCCAAGACTCAATAATCGTCTTGTCGACCGCTACCGGCCTCACTACTCGCACTGACTGTATAGCTCCTTTTAACGTAAAACTGGGATACACAACAGTGTTATGTCGGTTAATTGACATGATCTCTTTGGTCTTTTCCTTACCGTAAGTCGCCTCTAACTTGTCGGTATAGCCTGGTATCGGTGAGTAATCAGAATGGATGCTGAACCGTCCCCCAGTAAAACTGTGCCCGTACTCGCCAAAAGCGGTCAGGCCCATTTTGTCAAAGAACTCATAGTTATTAGTGAACGGTGAAAGGATCTCCACCTCGGGCGGCACGGGTTCTCCTTCTTTTAGCATCGCTTTTAGCACCTGCTGCGCCGTACCGCTGGATGACTGATGCACCACCATCGGATGCATGGCGTCATTCAGATTTTCCACAAACATCTTCCAATTTGAATCATGTGTGTAACGTAGGCACCCCCCAGCAACTTCCAACTCTCCTTCAGGCGATCGGTCGGCCAGATTATCAATTGAGGTAGCAACGTCGCCCAACCACGTTACGAGATCCGGTCCTTCTTCGGCCATGCTTGCAAAGACCATACCTCGATACCTATCCACGCGCGGCACTGGCATCATCCGTGCGCACGGGTGCCCTTCGCCAAAGTCAGAATCGTCATAGCCTTCTTTTTTGGGAATCGTCAGCAACGAACCATCAGTGTCATAGACCCAGCCGTGATAGGAGCAACGAAAGGCCCGGACATTTCCGGTCGTGTCGGGGACTACCTGTGCACCCTTGTGAGCGCAGCGGTTAAACAGTACGTGAACACTGTCATCCTTGTGTCGGGACATGACCACTGCATGGCGGGCCAACGTCGTCGCATAATAATCGCCTGGCTGCGGTACCTGGCTGTCATGACCGATATAGATCCAGGCGGCACCCCAGAGACGCTCCATTTCCAATTCGAATACCACGGGATCGGTATATACACTCCGATGTACGCGGTCGTTTTCAACCAACGAGCGGATGTGTGTGTCATCGTAACCGTCCATAACTTATCTCCAACTGCTAACACTTGTGTCAAGGATAAAACGGGAAGGAGGCGGAGGCCAGTACCGCAAAACCAACAATTCCGTGTAGCCACATCTTTTCCCGACACAAATTAAGTTACAAAGACCGCTAGAATATGCCGGATGACCAGTGATAAAGACACCTCGCAAGGCGATCGGCATCGCCATTGGACCAACATCCGCCGAGAGACGGGTAAATTGTTCCGAAAACTCCTAGCACCAAACGGCACCCGCGAACTGCCTCCCAAATATCCCCAGGACTTCAGCGACTTCTCCAGGCAGCTTTGTGAAACCGTCTTGCCCTACACAATGACGTCGAAAGAGCGTCTAGTCACCATCGAGTCGGCGACCCGTCATCTCCTAAACAACGAGATCCAGGGCGCCTTTGTCGAAAGCGGTGTCGGAGCGGGTGGCAGCATGATGGCTGTAGCTTACACCTTGCTCGACCTCGGCATACGCGACCGCGATATTTACCTCTTCGATACCTACGCCGGCATGGCTGAGCCGACAGCCCCAGACGTGAGCATCTTCGGCAAATCTGCCAAGAGAAAATACGAAAGCAAACTGCAGGACGGCGTGTCTATGTGGAACTACTTCCCCTTAGAGGAAGTAGAAGCGAACATGAGGCGAACCGGGTACCCAGATAACCGGATCAAACTCGTCAAAGGTCTTGTCCAGAAAACGCTTCCTAACAATGACATCGAAGCAATCGCACTGTTACGGCTTGATACCAACCTGTATGAATCAACCAAAATTGAAATGGCCGAACTCTTCCCGAAGCTATCATTAGGGGGCGTTTTGATTATCGATGACTACAACCGGTGGCTGGGACAACGTAAAGCAGTGGATGATTATTTCGAAGAACACAGCGCCGGCATCTTGTTGACCCGAGTGGATGATCACTGTGTGCAGGGAGTGAAAACCGAGCTGCGTTAACCTCTACTCCTCTGCAATCTCCACAAATATCTGTTCACCTTCAACCACCACCGGATAACATCTCACCGCGGCTACGCAAGGTGGGGCAGTCGGTTTACCAGTCTTTATGTCGAACGCGCCTTCGTGAAAAGGACAAAAAACACTGCCGTCTTCGATAAAACCTTCGACAAGAGATGCTTGCCCGTGCGTACACGTATCGTCGGTCGCGTAATATTCACCGTCGAGCAGAAATATCGCTATCGGCGGCTTGCCGGGCGGGTCAAACCTGAACATGTTATCGGCTTCGAGATCAGTGGTACTACAAGCTTGTATGCGCGGCATTTGCTTCTCTTAGGCTTGAGGAAATGGGTTGGCAGTGTGGATAAAGATCAGGCAATTTTCAATAGTCGGCGTTTCAGAGCTACATTGCACTCATACCCCCATCCACTGAAAGCACCGCGCCCGTAACGAAAGCCGCTTGATCCGACATTAGCCATATCACGGACTCGGCGATATCCCGTGAGTCCCCCAGGTGCCCCATGGGGATGGCGTCGTCGTAGGCATGCTCATCGCCACCCGTAATGCGATCATATGCGGGCGTCTTGATCGCACCAGGACACACCGCATTAACACGTATGTCACGTTTGGCGAAATCAAGTGCTGCCGCACGGGTAAGTCCGACGACTCCATGCTTGGCCGCCACATAGTGAGCCAGCATAGGCATTGCCTTCACCCCAAAAATGGAACTGTTGTTAACTATTGAACCTCCACCGGAATCGAGCATCAGCAATGCCTGATACTTCATGCAGTAGTAAGTACCCTTTAAATTAACGTCGAATACCCAGTCCGCCTCCTCGATGGTGGTCGCATCGAGATTGACAAAATCAAAATGTCCACCGGCATTGTTGAACGCAAGATCCAGACGTCCAAACATCTTGCCGGTGGCTTCCATCAGTGCTTTGCAATCATCCACTTTACTCACGTCGGTAGCTAAGAAGCTAGCTTGGCCACCACCGCTTCTGATCTCATCAACGACAGCTAGCCCGGGCTCCTCCCTGCGCCCTGCAATCATGACGCTTGCACCTTCTCGAGCCATCGCTAACGCTGTGCTGCGTCCGATGCCGCTACCGCCACCTGTAACAACACCCACCTTATCTTTCAGCAACATTTCTCTGCCTCCCATCGCATTGTCCGGAATTTGATGAAGACGCCGGTGCGCCGCACTCCAGAATAGACGGAAAAAGTCCCAAACGCCTAGCCCTAACCTCCTCAAACCATCTGTTTTGTGTTGAACAGTCGAAGGGAAGCACCTCACGGACTATCCACGGCCGATATCGATTGCGCATTTCGGCGTTCTGGGAGCTACCTCCGGCGACGGCTTGATGGGGGTTCGAGTACTCGCACTCAAGTTGTTATATTGTATTTTGGCGTATAAAAACCCCTTACATCAAATAACTATGAGCAAGGCTGACGCAAGAAAACGCTCGACAACGCGTTTCAAGCGATGGACTCTGACAACCTTACCAACGAGTTTGGTCATTGGTGGAGCACTTGGCATCAAATACGACAATCTCCCCATTGGTCTTTCGATCGGTGCTGCGATGGGCGTTGCATGTACCGTGGCACTGTTGGTCGCCCTCGGTGTTTGGACTTCTTTTGGTGAAACCCATAATGCCTAGTCCCATGCTTCCTGTATGACCTATTACAAACCTCCCCACTATGATTTCCAGCGACCACCGGAACTTGATGGGACCAAGAGTAGTCATCAGGTAGCGATCATCGGGGCCGGGCCTGTTGGTCTTACTTGTGCCCTCGAACTTGCGAAACACGGCGTCAGCTCAGTCATTATCGATCCCAAGAATACCGTTTGCGAAGGCTCTCGAGCCGTTTGCCTGGCCCGCAGAAGTATGGAAATACTCCAGCACATCGACGCGGTAACACCGTTTGTTAAGAAGTCACTCCCCTGGACCCGCGGGCGCTCGTTTTACCGTGACAAACTGGTTTACCAACTGGAGATGCCCCACTCCGAACACGAGCGCTTCTTTCCGATGCACAATCTTCAGCAACATTGGATGGAAGAGTATCTCGTTAATTCAGTCACATCTTGCGACAGGATCGAGCTACGCTGGCAGAGCGAACTAGTCGGCATCACGCAGCACGTCGACCGAGCAGAGCTGGAGGTCAAGACTCCGGACGGTACATATCGTACAGCCGCACGATATGTGATTGCCGCCGACGGAGCTCGCAGCGCAGTGCGCACGCTGCTCAATCTAAAACTTCAAGGCGATGCCTACGAGGGCAGCTATGTCATCGTTGATATACAGATGCGTTCCGATCACCCTACTGAACGCAGAGCATATTTCGATCCGCCAGCTAACCCGGGTTCAACCTTACTTATCCACAAACAGCCTGACAACATCTGGAGGTTGGATTACCAGCTTCACGACGATGAAGATCCGTACGCGGCTCTCGCCGAGCACACAGTTCGCATCCGTATCCAGGCAATATTAAACATGGTGGGCGAGACCGCTCCTTGGACACTGGAATGGAAGAGTCTATACAAAGCGCATTCTCTAGCGCTGGATGATTACAGCAACCGGCACGTCTTTTTCGCCGGCGACGCGGCGCACCTAGTGCCTATCTTCGGCGTCCGTGGCCTCAATTCTGGCCTCGCCGATGCTAACAATCTCGGTTGGAAATTGGCTTACGTTATCAATGGCTGTGCACCAAAAGAGATCCTACAAACTTACTCAAGTGAACGCCGCGCCGCTACTATGGATATTTTTAAAGAGGCCACCAAGAGCACCAAATTCATGACACCTCCGAGCCACGGTTACTCAATGCTACGGGACGCCGTTTTATCTCTTTCATTGCAAAACGAATTCGCCAAAGGCTTTATCAATCCGCGCCAATCTGCACCCTACGACTACACCGACAGCTCTGCGACAAGTTTCCAAGAAAACGATCTGGCCTTTGCTTCGGGACCGCGCGCCGGTGCTCCTGCCCAAAACGTTCGGCTCACCGATAATGATTTCCTGATAGATCACCTTGGAAAAGGATTCACAGGGGTTTTTTTCCGTGATACCGGAGCCCTGTCAGCCGATGATGAGAAATTAACGGCAGCTATGCAACTAGGAAACCAAACTTTTACCCCAATCGTTTTCAGCAGCCATGGAGTGATCGCCGATCGTTACGGGGCATCTCACGGTAGTTTCTACTTGTTCCGTCCTGACGGACATGTCTGCGCACGATGGACAAAAATAAATCACCAACAAGTACTAGCCGCGCAGCGCAGCGCGTTAGGAGTCCGACATGGATGAGTCGCAAAAATTCACCGAACTCGAACAGGCCTATGACCTACTCGCGGCAACCCTCGACAAAGTCGGAAAGGAAAAAGAGCGGGTGTTTCTTTGCAAGCTTGCGTTGACGCTGGCAAACGAAGTCGGCAGCTTCAAGCGCTTCAGTGTCGCAGTTCAAACAGCCCAACAAGACTTGCCAGAGCGAGTCTAGTTCGGTTGAGACTCATCCTCTTTCGCTACATCTTCAAACCCTGGCAGGTCACTCAACTGGAACAACTCCGGCAACTCGGGCGGCACTAACTTTTTATCGACGGGTTGTAACACTATCAAACTAGTTGCGAGACCACCCAAGCTTCGCCCGTGAGGCGGGCATCGCAAACCTACATCCAAATCCTGAACCGTGAAATGGGGAAGGACCTGGCGCCGAACCTCTTCCACTAATTCACAATCGCCACCGTCTATATAGCGAGGTCTATTAGTTCGAACTTCTCGCCCTTCCCAGACAGCCTTAAAGGTGTCGGTCGCTATGGCAGCACTGGTATGTGTGTTAGCGACAACCGGAACGACAAATGCCAGAACCAAGCGGTGGAACAATTGGGGCTCATGGCGGGGCCCGAGGCATGGACCAGCTATGCGTACATTCTGCGCTCCAAAATGCTTCAGCAGCTTTTTGACTTTAGACCTGAGACCACTACACGTGTAACGGGTGTTAAACCCTGAAAATCGAAATTCGACCTGCCGAATTTCCCACCGAGCGCTGACCAGCTCTTCCGTGACAGTTGATGCCAGCGGAAAGCAAGCCGCGACACCGTATAACATCGCTCCAAGCTTAAGACCGGTCACGCTACGCACGACTACCTACCTCTGGACTACTTGGATTCCATCATAAAGCAATCGTTCCCGAAAATATTTTAGATTAAGAATAGGTTATAATACACTGTTTTTATGGGATATTTATTGGTATGTTTGGATGTCTTACGATCCCTTAGAATCTTTGTAAGCACGATCTGTGTCTGCGCCCGAGGAACCCGAGCATGCCACAAGCATACATTTGCGATGCCATACGCACCCCTATAGGTCGCTACGGCGGAGTTTTATCAGCTGTCCGCACCGACGATCTCGGCGCTATACCGTTACGCGCTTTGATGCTCCGTAACGAAAACGTGGATTGGAGCCAAGTCGATGACGTTATCTATGGCTGCGCAAATCAAGCAGGAGAAGATAACCGCAACGTTGCTCGAATGTCGGCATTACTTGCGGGATTGCCGGACACGGTACCCGGCGGCACGGTAAACAGGCTCTGTGGCTCTGGTATGGATGCGATTGGGGTGGCGGCGCGTGCAATCAAAGCAGGTGAGACAGAACTCATGCTCGCCGGCGGGGTGGAATCGATGTCACGTGCTCCCTTTGTCATGGGCAAAGCTGCAACGGCCTTCAGCCGCGACGCCGAAATATACGACACTACTATCGGCTGGCGGTTTATCAATCCAATGATGAAGAAACATTACGGAATTGATTCCATGCCTGAGACCGGTGAAAACATCGCAGAGCAATTCAATATAAGCCGGGAAGATCAAGACGCGTTCGCTCTACGTAGTCAACAACGCGCCATCGCCGCTCAATCGAATGGCACTCTGGCTGAAGAGATCACGCCTGTCATAATTCCTCAGCGCAAGGGAAATCCACTGGTTGTCAATATCGACGAGCATCCGCGCGGTGACACAACGATGGAGAAACTTGCGCGTTTGGGTACCCCGTTTCGCGAACCCGGAACGGTAACCGCCGGCAATGCGTCCGGTGTCAATGATGGCAGTTGTGCACTGTTACTAGCGTCGGAAGCGGCCGCTGAAAAATACGATCTTAAACCGCGAGGCCGAGTTGTAGCGATTGCCACGGCCGGTGTCGAACCACGCATCATGGGAATAGGGCCGGGACCCGCTAGCCGCAAAGTCCTAGATAAAGCCGGTATTACACTGGATGACATCGACGTGATAGAACTGAATGAGGCCTTTGCTGCACAGGCACTGGCGGTCCTCCGCGATCTTGGTGTCAGCGACGATGCCGCGCACGTAAACCCTAACGGGGGTGCAATCGCGCTTGGGCATCCACTTGGCGCAAGTGGCGCACGCCTAGTGACCACTGCGCTTTACCAGCTGCATCGCACCGAAGGACGCTACGCACTGTGCACCATGTGTATTGGGGTCGGTCAGGGTATCGCCATGGTGATCGAACGTGTCTAACTCGGAAACAACTGATACCTGGACCACCGACGAAGCTCGCGAAGTCGCCTCTGCTTTCGATTTGAATGCACTACCCGCGGACTTTATCGATAATCCCTATCCCTACTACGATGCACTGCGCGCTTTTGATCCTGTTCATCGCAACCCCGACGACACCTATTTCTTAACTCGTTACGCCGATCTCGCGACAGCTTATCGCGACCCTCAGCGATTCACCTCGGGCAAAACTGAGGCTTTCAAACCAAAATTCGGCGAAACGCCCCTCTACTATCACCACACAACCTCACTAGTATTTAGTGATCCTCCCTACCACACTCGTGTACGCGATATTCTCATGGGTGCGCTGCACCCGAAGGCTATTCGCGCCATGGAGCCCAGTTTGTTCGAACTCGTGAACACATTACTTGATGGTTGCGAGGCCAAGCAAGACTTCGATCTCGTTCCTGACTATGCGTCGGCCATTCCGATCGAGGTAATCGGCAATTTGTTGCGCGTGCCAAAAGAAGAACGCGAACCATTACGCGATTGGTCATTAGCTATTCTCGGTGCACTGGAACCGGTGATTACCCGAAAAGAATTGGAACGCGGTAACCGTGCGGTAGAGGAATTCTGTGAGTACCTGCGGCACCTAGTCGCCCGACGAAAAGCAACCCTCTCCGATGATACAACGGATGTCTTAAGCCAACTCATCATTGGTGATGAGAACGGCCAGAAATTCACCGAATTGGAATTGCTGCACAATTGCATCTTTCTACTCAATGCGGGACACGAAACGACGACTAATTTGATCGGCAGCGGCGTATACCTGCTTCTCCAACACCCAGATCAGCTGAGTTTGTTGCGCGATGATCCGGAACTGTCTAAGGGCGTTGTTGAGGAAACCCTGCGGTACGAAAGCCCCGTTCAGCTGGGCAATCGCGAGCTTGCTGAGCCCGCTAAGTTTGGTGGAACACAGATGCCGCTCGGTACGCAGCTGCATGTTTGCATCGGCGCAGCGAACCGCGATCCAGCCCAGTTTCCTGATCCGGGACGTTTTGACATTAAACGTCCAGTGACTAATCACTTCGGTTTTGCTACAGGCATTCATATGTGCGCCGGGATGGCACTGGCACGTCTGGAAGGTCGCATCGCGATCAGTGCAATATTCAACCGGATGCCTCATCTTCGAATTAGCGGCCCTCCAGTACTGCGTCAACGTGCCCGTTTTCGTGGCTATGGCAGTATTCCCGTTACTAACAGCAGCTGAAAGTTTCAAGAGCTGTAAAACTGAAGAGCATTAGGTAAGATAAGAAGTGGTTAATAGTTAAGTCACGATCCTAAATTCATAGACCCATGCGGCCGGGCCGCCGGGTCGACAACTGCAGAACTGGAAACTTCTTATGCCAAATCGCATTACGCGCCACTGTCGACTGCTAGCGTTTTTCTTTCTTTGCGCTGCGATCTCCGCACCGGTTTTCGCTCAGCTGGAAGAAATTGTGGTCACTGCTAAGAAGCGCGAGCAATCCGTACAGGACATCGGCATCAGTATCGCCGCCGTTGATGAGCGCACCTTTAGAGAGATTAACGGCTCAGACATAGAAACGCTGGCCGGTCAGATAAGCAACGTACAGGCTTATGGCGGCGGCACCTTTCTGCAGACCTTTTATATCCGCGGAGTCGGGCTCAATGAGTTTCAAGGCAACTTCGACGCCCCAGTGGGCTTGCACGTGGACGAGGTCTACCAAAGCAAGCCATGGATGACTTCGCTTCCATATTTTGACATCGAGCGTGTCGAACTGTTGAAAGGGCCACAGGGTACAATTTTCGGTCGTAACACCACTGGCGGTGCAGTCAACTACTACACTAATAAACCGAGCGACGAGTTCAGTTACGGAATCGATCTCTCGGCCAACGAACATGAACGGTACAGTGTGCAGGGTTTTATTAACGGTGCTCTCGGCGAAGACTTGACCGGCCGCTTTTCGTTCTATACCGGGCTTGGCAACGGTGGCCCCTATCACAATCTTTTCGATGGTGCAGATGTCGGTAAGTGGGATCGGAATATGTTCCGTGGGCAATTGCAGTGGCAAAACGAAACGACCATGGTCAGGTTGTCGGTACACGGTGGCCGGGATCAAAGCGACGACGTGCCTTACGGTGGCCCTGGCATATTCTCGAGAACCGGGCCGGGGCTCTGCCCAGAAGTACTCAACGGTTCGGTTACCAACAACCGATCTGCATGTTTCAAATTCGCCGGACTGGTCGGCACTGATGTTGCTAGCGGCGAAGTAGAGCCAGCGGACCCCTTCACCATCAATCAGGACCGACCCGGTGCCCGGGACGACAAGTTTTATGGCGGATACCTTCGCATAGAGCACGATATTGGTTGGGCAACCGTGAGCTCGATCACAGCCTATGAGTATTTCGATCGTAACCAGCGCGAGGATAGCTCAGCCGATGCTTTCGCCGCAACCAACACCAACTGGTACAACAACATGCAACAAATCAGCCAGGAACTCCGGCTGACGGGTGACTACGGAGATAAATGGAACTATACGATTGGCGGCTACTACGAAAGCGATGATCTGGAAGAGGTCGACGGTTCGGATTTAAGCGGCAACCCGCTCGGTATTGCGCCACCCTTTGCAACCTATTTTTTCGCGGATTTTACCAACAAGCTCGACTCATTCGCGGCATTCTTCGATGCGGAATATGAATTCAACGAGCAAATTACGGTTACCGGTGGCGTGCGCTATACTCATGATACGACCAAAGTGAACGGATTGACGGCGTTGGGTCTGAACGATCCGGTCGGCAAAGAGGACCGCGTAACGCCTTGCTTGATCACCACCTTCGCAGCCACCCCGGTTGCAACCCCGGCCTGCCCGTTTCTGGGACCGCTCGCACCAAACGGCGGCAGGTACATCGCCGAACGCAAGGACGACGACATCTCCTGGCGCGTAGGTGTGCAATGGGAGCCGATGGACAACGTCATGGCATACGTCAATTTGAGTACCGGTTTTCGTGCCGGCAACTTCAGCGTACCATTCGCTGGGATTGCTACTACATTTGCACCGGAGGAGATTTTCGCCCAGGAGGTAGGCGTCAAGACGCAACTCCTGGATGATACGCTACGAGTTACCGCAGCATTCTTCCGCTATGAGTACGAGAATCTGCAGGTCAACGTCGACGACCCCGTTTCACAGTTGGTACCCATTACCCGCAACATCGGTGAGTCCGAAACCCTGGGTTTCGAGGCTGATCTCTGGTGGGCGCCGAACGACAACTGGGATGTAAAAGGCGGCATCGGTTATCTGGATGCTGAGTTCAAGGAAACCGATCGTTCCGTCAGTACCTACCTCGGGCCTATTCCCTTAGAGGGCAAACGTCCCGTAAACACACCTGAATGGCAATTGAACGGTCTAATACGTTACGAACGACCGGCAATGGACGGTTGGAACCTAATATTGATGACCGATTTCTATTGGGTCGATGACAGGTTTCTGGAGGTCACCAACCAGGTTTTCGATGCAGCGGACGACTATTTCATCGCCAACGTCCGCGGCGCCCTGGCTTCCCAGGACGGCAAGTGGGAAGTCGCAGTGTGGGGACGAAATGTTTTCGACAAAGAGTACCTGACCTACATAAATAACATCGCTTTCTTTAAACTCGACATCTTCGGTGAACCGGCGACTTTTGGCGGTTCAGTCAGCTATAGGTTCGAGTAATGGACCAAACCGCCGCCGCCTTCAGTAACGACCTTTAACGTACAGGACTCCGACTCCTCGCTTCCCCTGTACTCTGAACAGAGCGACAGGCAAGGATGAATTGACTGCGGGAAACCTCCGGAAGCCTGCCTTCGGATGAACTAACAGGCCAGAGCGATGAGCATATGACTAGCGCACGGAATGTGCAGTGTCGCTGGAAAAATACAACACAACACCGAAAGAGTTGTCTGCTTCCTATAACCTCCCAGGTGCCGTAACAAGGAGCGGAAAGTAAATGGAACTGCACGAATATGCCAGCCAAGACGGTCTGGGCCTGGCCGATCTCATCCGCCGGAAAGAAGTAAGTGTTGGGGAGGTGCGGGTCTGTGCATTGGCGTCGATCGAAAAACAAAACCCAGAGATAAACGCTGTTATCGAGGTATTCGATGCGCCCGAAATTGCCGCAGAACCGGATCCGTGTTCGCCATTTTTCGGCGTCCCATTTCTGGTAAAAGATTTGATTCTCCATATAGCTGACCGCCCCTACGAATTAGGTAGCCGGTTGGCGAAAGGATTGGTCACACCCCACGACACCGATTTGATGCGTGCATTCCGCAGCGCTGGCTTGCAAACACTCGGCAGGTGCTCCACACCGGAGTTTGGGTTCTGTACCACCACTGAATGTATAGTCAACGGTCCAACTCGCAATCCCTGGAACCCTGCATTGATGCCTGGGGGTTCCAGCGGGGCCACTGCGGCTGCAGTTGCGGCAGGCATGGTACCAATGGCACATGCGAACGATGGCGGCGGATCGATACGCTGTCCGGCGTCCTGTTGCGGTCTGGTTGGCCTTAAACCAACACGCGGACGCACCCCCTCAGGCCCGGACGTTGCAGAGGGGATATTCGGATTAGGTATAGAATTTGCTGTCACGCGGACTGTGCGCGATGCCGCCAGTTTGCTCGATGCGGTACAGGGACCGGGGCTCGGTGACCCTTACGTCATCGCAGCACCGGTTCGGCCGTACGCAGAAGAGATTCAACAAGCGCCACGTCAACTTAAAATCGCTTTTTCCGTAGATGCGGCCTCTGGCACACATGTAGAGCCTTGGATCCAAGAAGCAGTCCGGACACAAGCCGAGTCTTTGGAGAAACTAGGCCACGACGTCGTCGAGGCACGGCCGCAATACGACCACGATGCCTTTTTTGACTCGAATCTTATTTACTGGATCACCGGTTTAGCCAATTTTGTCGACCACGTGTCCGCCTTGACCGGACGACCCGTCAACACCGACACACTGGAGGCTACGACCCTGGCTTGCTACCAGGAGGGGAAAAAGTTCTCTGCGGATGACTTAATCAATGCCTTGGCAGTGGGCAATCAGACTTGCCGTGCTATCGCGCCTTTCTTCGACAATTATGATGTGCTGTTATCACCGACAAACGCGTTATCACCGCAACCATTGGGCACCTATAATGCTAATGATCCGAACCTAGACGCACGTGGTTGGGCAGAGCACATTTTTAGCTTCGCACCCTTCACTGCGGTCTATAATCTGACGGGCCAACCAGCCATCTCGCTACCGTTGTCGACGCACGATAAGGCACCGATTGGATTACAGTTTGTCGGCCGCTACGGTGACGAAGCAACGCTATTGAGACTTGCCGAACAGATATATCAACACACACCCTGGCCGTTGCTGGCGAATTCCGACAACGACACCGATGATTTTTAAGAGGAGAATTTTATGGCAACTGGATTCGTCTGCCACGAACTCTACATGTGGCACAACACGGGCAACTTTGCAGGACCCGTTCCCTACGGGAATCCCGTTCAACCTGGTGAGCATAGCGAGAACCCAGAGACTAAACGGCGATTCCGTAATCTCCTCGAAGTCAGTGGACTAAATAAAGAACTTACGAATATAGAACCGCGTGAGGCCACCGACGAAGAGATTCTTAGATTTCATACCCGCGAACATCTGGAAAAGATTCGCGGACAAAACGAGTATCTCGCTTGTGATGCCGGTTCGTATACTCCCATGGGTCGTGGCAGCTTCGATATTGCCAAATTAGCCACAGGCGGTGTCATAAAAGCATTCGATGCAGTACTGACCGGATCCGTACAAAACGCCTATGCGCTAGTGCGCCCGCCGGGCCATCACGCCCTGCCCGATGTCGCAATGGGATTTTGTATTTTCGGCAATGCTGCAATTACTGCCTTACACGGGCTGGACGTACATAAGCTAAACCGGATCGCTATCGTGGATTGGGACGTTCATCACGGTAACGGCACGCAAGCCGCGTTCTGGGAAGATCCTCGGGTATTGACGATTTCGATCCACCAGGAACTGTGTTTTCCACCGGACTCAGGGTATATGAGCGAGATCGGTGAAGGCAAAGGCGAAGGCTACAATTTAAACATTCCACTGCCGCCTGGATCGGGAGTCGGTGCCTATGAAGCGGCCTACGACAGGGTGATCCTGCCGGCGCTTAGAGCGTACAAACCGGAGATCATCATAGTCCCCTCTGGTTTCGATGCCGGTGCGCACGATCCCCTGGGTCGGCAAATGATGACTTCCACAGGTTACCGTAACATCACCGAAAAACTGATGGCATTGGCCGATGATCTCTGCGAGGGCCGCATCATCATGTGCCACGAAGGTGGTTACAGCGCTCCTACCGTGCCCTTTTTCGGGCTGACAGTGATGGAAACACTGTCGGGGATCAGTACTGGCATTGAAGATCCTTTCTCGCCGTTACTCGACGGCCTTGGAGGACAGGCCCTACAGCCACATCAAAGCGGGGTAATCAAACAAGCGGAGAGATTGTTGCCGAAAATAAAATAACCGCGCCGCGGTCCGTTTTTCACTGAACCACTCCGAAAACTCGCCCCTGACACCCGGAGAAGGAACAGCTCAAAAGCACGAGTAGATGAATGGTGAACACGCTCAATCCAAACTCCGCAGCAACCATCACCGCGATCTGCCTCCTTGCTGCAATCATCCCGAGTGTGCTGCTCATTGCACCGTTGATAGTTGGTGGCATGGTCGATCACCTGGGTTTTAGCCTTGAACAGGCTGGCTACGTGCTTGCGGCCGAACAGTTTGCAATGGCGTTGGCAACATTTCCCGCTTTGCTGTGGCTACATCGCATAAATTGGCAACATGTTGGATATTTTTGTCTGATATTGATCATCATTGGCGATGTGATTTCTGCTAGTACCGACGGCTACGTTGCATTGCTTACGGTGCGTTTCCTCACCGGCATCGTCGGCGGCAGCATCATGATCCTCACCCTAGCAACGGTTAATATGACTGCAGAGCCCGACCGTGTGTTCGGGTTTTGGGTAATCGGGCAACTAGTCCTTGGAGCGGCAGGGCTCGCCATCCTCCCGAACTATCTATCCGATTTAGGCCTAAGCGCATATTACCTGGGTAAGGCATTTTTATGCATGCCACTACTGCTCACCATGCGTCACCTACCGACGACCATCGCCCGTCCGCTCACAGGTAGTGACGAATTAAATCTTACACAGCTGTTACGGCTGGGCCTGGCAGGCTTAGCGTCCATTTTTCTTTTTTACGTTGCTTTGAGCGGCGTGTGGGCCTATTTGGAGCGTCTAGCTACCGCGGCCGGGATAGATTTTGAAACCATCGGACTCGTATTAGCTATCTCCTCGGTGGCGGGCATTGCAGGGGCATCAGTAGCAAGCATATTGAATACCAAACACGGGCGCTCCGTTCCGATTATCGTGGGCTTTGCAATGCTGATGGTATCGATCGGAATGCTCTACGGGACTTCAACACTCATCCTCTTCGGAGCCGCCGCCTGTATTTTTAAATTTGGCTGGACGTTTGTCTTGCCTTATATGCTCGCCTGTATTACCGCTATCGATCCATCCGGCCGTTTGATCACCACAACCAATCTGATGATCGGTGCCGGTCTTGCCGCTGGACCAGCCCTATCGGCGTACCTGATGCATGATCGCGTCACTTTCGTCCCTGTTCTGACCGTAGGGTTAATCGCTGGTTTGGCGTCACTTAGTTGTATTCTTCCGTTAAGCAAAAGAGAATAAAACAACACAGGCAAGAAATGAGGACGGTTTAAATCCCATCCCTCAATCCCGTAGTTTTCGACAACGGCCGGCAGCTCCTACCCGGCTTGCAGGGTTAGTTTCTGGACGGAACCGTTGATACGTCGATCGCAATCACCTGACATTTAACTCAGGTCGAAGGTACCCGCCTTAGTCTTCGGGTTAAGAAAAAAACCACCGAGTCCATCTAACGGTCCACCGGACCCAAATGTCTGATGCAAAACGAAACAGATTTCTAAAACTAAAGATAAGCTAATCCACGGTGCACCATTTCTCCTCACACCCATTCCCACTACTGAGCGATGGGCAAAAAGCGAGCGGGATTAAGCTCGACCTGTTTCTAACTGTCAGATTAACGGTCCCTGTTATATTCAACGGATCCCCTTCAGGACTATTCACCTATAATGTTCCGCCAATGACAGGACGTTGTCCCTAAGAGAGCTGGAATGAATAACAAACTCAATCAAATCATTGAGCACTTAGCGTTGGAACAACTGGAACACAACCTGTTTCGTGGCCCAAGCCGCGACATAGGCTCGAAGCGCGTTTACGGCGGACAAGTACTGGGTCAAGCACTGCGGGCCGCCCAGCATACTGTCGAAGCTCGCACAGCTCATTCATTACATGCTTATTTTCTGCGTCTTGGTGATCACAATGCGCCCATCGTCTACGAAGTAGACCGCAGTCGTGACGGGGGTAGTTTTTCGGCCCGACGCGTGGTGGCAATTCAAAAGGGACGCCCTATTTTCACTATGGCCGCCTCCTTTCAAAGTCCAGAGGAAGGCTTGGAACACCAGTCGGATATACCGCCGGTGCCGGCCCCACCAGACTCCAGCGAACAGATCATCTATAACAAGGAAAAAGTTACTGACTTACCGGAAAAACTCCAACGTATGATAAAGGTGATGGCACCATTCGAATTCAAACGTGTTGAACCGATCGATCTACAAGAGGGACACGCCTCAACTGCCCCGTTACGACATATCTGGGTGCGCATGTCCGAGCAGCTACCCGACGATGACGCATTGCACCGAGCGATGCTTGCCTACATTTCCGACTATGCACTAATTTCGGTGGCGCTACTACCGCATAACGTCAAGATCGGCGATGGCAAACTACAGATCGCAAGCCTCGACCACGCTATGTGGTTCCATCGTCCTTTTCGTATGGACGAATGGCTGCTGTATTCCATCGAAAGTACCAACGCCTCCCAATCTCGAGGCATGTCGCAAGGACAGTTCTTCACTCAGGAAGGGGTGTTAGTTGCATCGACAATTCAAGAGGGATTAATCCGAGTGAGGGATGACCGGTAAA